>JBBIRT010000034.1:0-25468 GCA_037441725.1 Deltaproteobacteria bacterium
TAAAGTTGGAAGAGAAGAAATAGACGAATGCCTAAGAAGGGAATCCATAAAATTAAAGAGATGGCAATTGAGGGTTTGTTATTATTCAGTGCCCTCTCTTCAATTTTCATTACTCTGAGCATTGTTTTCATCCTTTTCTATGAAGCCCTGGGTTTTTTTAAGGATATCTCTTTATTGGAGTTTCTTACTGGGAGACAATGGACTCCTCTTTTTGCTAAACCCAAGTTTGGAATCTTACCTCTGGTCACAGGAACTTTGTTGGTTACTGGGATTGCAGTGCTGGTCGCCTTGCCTGTGGGAATTATTGTAGCAGTCTATCTGAGTGAATACGCACCATTTAAAATCAAAGAAGTTGCCAAACCTATTCTGGAACTCCTTGCTGCTATCCCTACTGTAGTTTATGGTTATTTTGCCCTTCTTTTTCTTACACCTATTTTACAAAAATTTATCCCGGACCTTTCAGGATTTAATGCCTTGAGTCCAGGAATCATCATGGGAATTATGATCATTCCCTATGTCAGCTCAGTGAGTGAGGATTCCATGAAAGCCGTTCCAATGCATATTCGAGAAGGATCCTATGCGATGGGTGCCACTAAACTCCAAACTGCGTTTAGGGTTGTGATCCCTTCTGCCTTCTCCGGGATAGCAGCAGCCTTTATCATTGGAATTTCAAGGGCCATTGGTGAGACCATGGTCGTAGCGATTGCTGCTGGAATGATGCCCAATCTGACCCTCAATCCAATAGAACCTATTCAGACCTTAACAGCGTATATTGTCGGAGTAAGCCTTGGAGATGTTCCCCATGGAACAATCGAGTATAAAACCATTTTTGCTGCTGGCATAACACTATTTTTAATGACCCTTACTTTAAATATCATTGGATTTTGGTTCAGAAAGAGAATCCGGGAGGTTTACTAATCCATGTTTTCAAGTGATCATCCATCGATTCTTGAAGTAAGGAAAAGGATAGCTTTTAACAAAATCAAAGACTATATCTTTGGAATGATAGGCCTTCTGGCAACCCTGATTGGTTTTGTCCTTCTCTTTACATTATTTGTTGATCTTTTTGTTGATGGTCTCCCGAGAATAGGTTGGCAATTCTTCACCTCCTACCCATCTCGTTTCCCTGAAAAGGCCGGGATCCTTTCTGCATGGGTTGGAACGACTCTGGTCATGATTGTAACTGCTGCCACTGCTGTTCCATTAGGTATAGCCACAGGTATCTATTTAGAGGAGTATGGAAAGAAAAATTGGTTCACCCATCTCATCGAAATTAATATGAATAATCTTGCAGGAATTCCCTCTATTATCTATGGTCTTTTAGCCTTGGGACTCTTTGTCTATTTCTTAAAATTTGGGGAGAGCATTCTGACGGGTGGTTTAACTCTGGGCCTACTCATCCTTCCCATGGTGGTGATTGCTACAAGGGAGTCTATTCGTGGAATTCCCAATTCCATTCGAGAAGCCTCTTATGCCTCAGGAGCCACGAAATGGCAAACCATCAAGGACCACATCCTCCCCTATTCTTTTGGAGGGATTCTAACCGGGATGATCATCGGACTTTCCAGAGCTATCGGTGAGACGGCTCCAATCATTACAGTAGGGGCCTTGACCTTTATTGCCTTTCTTCCATCACCCCCTATTACCTCAGGATTCCCATTTATTTCATTTAAGTGGCTTCTTGATCCTTTCACAGTGATGCCCATCCAGATGTTCAACTGGGTTTCAAGACCCCAGGCCTCGTTTCATCTGAATGCAGCGGCAGCAGGAATCGTCCTGCTTTTCATGACGCTCTTGATGAACGGATTTGCCATATACATGAGGTATAAATTCAGAAAAAGAATCAAGTGGTAACTCAAATTGAGGATAATCTTATGATCAGAATTTCCGAAAAACTAAAGGCGGAGGTAAAAAATCTAAATTTTTATTATGGGAGTTTCCAAGCTCTCAAGAATATTGATCTCCCTATCGCTGATAAAAAGATCACCGCCCTCATCGGACCATCCGGTTGTGGAAAAACTACCTTTCTCCGATGCTTCAATCGGATGCATGATCTTTATCCCGAGAACCGATATGAAGGAGAAATCAGTCTATTTCCTGGGGGATTGAATATCATCAGCTCGAAAGTTGATCCCATTGAAGTTCGAATGCGGATCAGTATGGTCTTTCAAAAACCAAACCCCTTCCCAAAAACGATTGTGGAGAATGTGGCCTACGGCCTTCGGGTAAGAGGAGAAAAAAGGAAAGATTTTATTGTTGAAAAAGTGAAAAAGGCACTAAGACAGTCAGCCCTTTGGGATGAAATGAAAGATAGGACCGATGACCTTGCCTTCAATCTTTCAGGGGGCCAACAGCAACGATTATGTATCGCAAGGGCACTGGCTACCGATCCCGAAATTCTTTTATTTGATGAGCCAACCTCTGCCCTCGATCCCACAGCCACCTCAAAAATTGAGGAACTGATTATGCAATTAAAGAAAGAGGTGACCATTATCATCGTCACCCATAATATGCAGCAGGCCGCAAGAGTTTCTGATTATACCGCTTTTATGTATTTGGGGGAGATCATTGAATTTGATAAAACCGATAAAATGTTTACCAAACCCTCCAAGAGATTGACCGAGGATTATATTACCGGACGGTTTGGTTAAGAGACCCAAACATGAACTGTTTCTATATCAAAAATATCTTGATTAAAACATCATAATCTGTTAGTTTCATCACGACAAACCGTTGAGTATCAATTCTTATAGTTAAGATTTCATGATAGATTCTATTCAGTCCATTAAAATAGAAACTCAAGGTCTTCATTTCTATTATGGCTCTTTCCATGCCCTGAAAGATATTAACATTATGATCAGGGAACGCCAGATAACCGCTTTAATTGGGCCTTCGGGTTGTGGAAAATCGACTTTTCTCCGTACCCTCAACCGCTTAAACGAGCTCATTCCCAACACCCGGGTTGAAGGAATTGTAAAATTGGATGGGGAGGATATTTATCAATCAGGGGTCGACGTGGTAGCTCTCAGACAGAGGGTTGGAATGGTTTTCCAGCGCCCCAATCCTTTTCCCAAAACCATTTTTGAGAATGTGGCCTTTGGGTTGAGGGTCCTTGGGGTTAGATCAAAAATTGAGATTGAAGAGAAGGTGGAGAAGAGTCTGAAATCTGCTGCCCTCTGGCAGGAAGTCTCTGATCGTCTCCATACAAATGCCTTAACCCTAACCCTTGGTCAACAACAACGCCTTTGCATTGCCCGAGTACTGGCCATTGAGCCAGAAGTCATTTTAATGGACGAGCCCTGTTCAGCTCTTGATCCTCTGGCAACCCAAAAGATAGAAGAACTGATGCAGGAGCTAAAAGAAAAATATACGATCGTGATTGTCACCCATAACATGCAACAAGCAGCCCGAACCTCAGATTGGACAGGATTTTTCCTTTTGGGAGAATTATTAGAATATGGTCCAACTGGAGATGTATTCACTCGACCAAAGGATAAGCGGACAGAGAATTATGTAACTGGAAGATATGGATAGACAAATTCAAAATTCAAAATTAAAGATTCAAAATTTAGGGATTTTAGTTTTTCTTCTGATGCTATCCTTGATTCTTGGTAGCGGAGGATGCCAACGATCAAAGGCAGGGATTACGGTTGCTGGATCAACTTCAGTGGAGCCTTTTGCTGAATTGTTAGCAGAAGAATATATGATTAGAAATCCTCATTCTCACATCTATGTTCAGGGAGGAGGTTCAACAGCAGGAATTGAGGCCGTACGGAGCCATGCAGCCAATATTGGGATGTCTTCTCGTTCTCTAATGGGGACAGAGAAATCTCTCTATGCAGTTACCATAGCCAAGGATGCTATTGCCATCATCATCCATCCGAGGAATCCCGTTGAAGATCTATCCTTAGAAAAAGTCAGGGAGGTTTTTTCAGGAAGAATTAGAAATTGGAAAGAGATAGGAGGACAGGATCATCCCATCATCCTTGTCACACGGGAGGAAGGATCAGGAACACGGGAAGCCTTTCAGAAGTTGGTGATGGGAGAGGAAGAGATCAGTCTGGAAGCCCTGGTACAGGATTCCAATGGCGCGATTCGTCAGGTTGTATCAGGGGATCCTAACGCAATTGGTTATATCTCTCTTGGCTTGGTCAATGAAAAGGTAAAGGCCCTCCGAATTTCTGGGGTAGAGCCTAATGTAAAGAATATTGAAAGTGGGCGTTATCATCTGGTCCGACCCTTTCTTTTTGTTTTTAATGGTGAACCCACTGGTGAAGCCAAAGCCTTTTTAGATTTTGTGATCTGCCCAGAGGCACAAGAGCTTCTGTGCAAAGAAGGTTTGATTTCAATCCTATCCACATCTTCGGAGGGTAAAGTTGGAAGTCAAAGAAAAGGTTATTGAAAAGATTCTTCTTCTGATTGCTTTATCATCCATTTCAATTCTGACTCTAATCGCCCTATTCATCTTTGGTGAAGGTCTCCCGTTTATCTGGAAATTTGGACCGATTGATTTCCTTTTTGGAAAACGCTGGGTTCCGAGTCATGGAGAGTTTGGCATCTTTCCGATGATCGTGGGTTCTTTCTGGGTAACCGTTGGGGCCCTCCTCTTAGGCATCCCCCTCGGATTGGCCTGTGCCATCTTTCTCTGTGAATGGATCCCTCCATTGGCTGCAATGTTCCTGAGGCCTGCCATTCAGTTATTAGCAGCCATTCCCTCAGTGATTTACGGATTCTGGGGATTAATGGTCCTGGTTCCCCTTGTCAGAAATTACCTTGGAGGATCTGGGTTAAGTATCTTTTCCGGCTCCATCATTCTTGGGTTTATGATCCTTCCTACAATCATCAGTATTTCAGAGGATTCCTTAAGGGCGTTACCCCCATCCTACAAGGCCGGGGCCTTTGCCCTGGGTGCGACTCACTGGCAAACCATCTGGCGTGTGTTGGTCCCTGCGGCCCGCTCAGGAATTGTGGCAAGCATCATTTTAGGCATGGGCCGCGCAATTGGAGAGACCATGGCCATGATCATGATTCTTGGAAATGCAGTAAAACTACCAACCTCCTTTCTTGACTCGGCCAGGACATTAACGACGAATATTGGGATTGAAATGGGTTATGCATCAGGTGACCACCGTCAAGCCCTTTTTGCAACAGGTGTGATTCTCTTCTTTATTATTATGATCCTTAATTCATCTGCCATCCTTCTTTCAAGGAGGAGGATCGGATGAGATCAAATCGATTTCGATTTCTGACTCAGAGTCTTGCAAAAACACTCATCTGGGCGGCTGCCCTTTCGACAATTGCTGTAATGATCCTCATCCTATTACAGATTCTTGTGGAGGGTCTTCCCGATCTTCGATTTAGCTTCTTTTTTGAATCACCCAAAAGCATGGGCAGAGAGGGAGGAATCCTCACCACCATCATCGGAACTGTTGCACTAACCTTAGTCGCAATCATCGTAGCCACTCCTCTCGGAGTGGGGACGGCCATCTTTCTGAGGGAATATACCCGTGAAAGCAGAATCAGTCGGGTGATTCGTTTTGGAACAGATTGCTTGGCAGGAGTCCCTTCTATCATCTTTGGTCTCTTTGGATTCGTCTTCTTTGTCATCTTCCTAAATATGGGATGGTCAATCCTCTCAGGAGGGTTAACCCTGGCCGCAATGATCTTACCTACCATCATCTGTACCACAGAAGAAGCCATCAAAACCATTCCCTATTCCTATCGTGAAGTCAGTTACTCCTTAGGTGGAACGAAATGGCAGACTGTCACCCGTGCAGTTCTTCCAAGTGCATTACCTGGAATATTTACAGGAATTATTCTAAGTGTGGGTCGAAGTATTGGGGAGACGGCTGCAATTATTTTAACCGCTGGCTCTTCCCTGGTTATGCCCACCTCCCTTTTCTCACCCATCCGTACGATGGCCGTCCATTTCTATATCCTTGCCCGCGAGGGAATTTCAATGGAGATGGCCTATCGGACAGGTGCAACGTTAATCCTAATTGTCCTATTTGTTAATACCATTGCTAACTTCTTATTAAATCGATATATCCGGCATCGAATTTAGGGGAAGAATTTATGGACCGAGAAAATAAAATGGTCATCCATCAATTCAGTTTCTTTTATGACTCGATTCAGGCCCTAAAAAATATTGAATTGAGCGTTAGACCCAATGAGATATTCACCATCTTTGGGCCTGCGCGGAGTGGAAAAACCACTCTTTTAAAGAGTCTTAATCGTCTGACAGATTTGATCTACGGAGCAAAGCATACCGGAACGATCTTCTTAGATGGAAAAGATATCTATGATCCCTATATGATCCTTACCCAATTGAGGAGAAGGGTGGGATTTGTTTTTGATCTCCCTATCCACCTTCCCATATCAATCTATGAAAATGTAGCTTATGGTCCCAAATTGAGCGGAAAGAATAAAAAATCTCTGTCAGAAACAGTAGAAAAGGCCTTACGTTCTGCTGCCCTCTGGGAAGAGGTAAAGGATCGCCTCCATACCTCAGCTCTTCGACTTTCTGGTGGGCAACAACAGAGATTATGCATTGCTCGAATCTTAGCTTTAGAACCAGAAGTTCTACTCCTCGATGAACCCTGTTCGGGGTTGGACCCCATTTCAACTGCAAGTATTGAAGAGACCCTCATTCAATTGAAAAAGGATTATACCATCATTCTTGTTCCCCACAATATCCAGCAGGCCTCTCGGGTAGCGGATCGGGCAGGCTTCTTCTTAAATGGAGAGCTCATCGAAGAAGGCTCTGCATACCAAATCTTTACCAAACCCAAAAAGAAACAAACAGAAGATTATATCACTGGTCGTTTCGGGTAAATATGATCTGTGTAATCATTTAAAAAAGGAGAATCTTATGGTCACAGAAACCCACTTTCAAAAGGAATTGGAGGAGCTGAAAGAGAAACTCTTAAAGATGGCTGCAATGGTAGAAGAGGCGATCCGCGATTCTGTTCAATCTCTGGTCAAGAGAGACTCTGATCTCGCTCAGAAGGCGTTTGAGAGAGAGGATGGGATTAATAAAATGGAGATCACCATCGATGAGATGTGTTTAAAGCTTCTTGCTTTAAGACAACCCATGGCGGCTGACCTCCGCTTCATCACCTCAGCCATGAAGATCGTCACGGATCTGGAACGGATGGGAGATCAGGCAGTCAACATTGCAGAAAGGGCAATCTCATTGAACCAGGAGCCCCAATTGAAACCCTATATCGATATTCCAAGGATGGCGGAGATTGCACAATCGATGGTCAAGGATGGCTTGGATGCCTTTGTCAACCGAGATTCCAAGTTGGCCCGCTCCGTTTGTGAAAGGGA
Organism: Deltaproteobacteria bacterium; assembly: GCA_037441725.1. Lineage (GTDB taxonomy): Bacteria > Desulfobacterota > BSN033 > BSN033 > UBA1163 > JBBIRT01. Next base: position 7,333 of record JBBIRT010000034.1, read on the forward strand.
TGACATAGTGGATGGATTAAACGACCAGGTGGTGAGAGAACTTCTAACGTACATGATGTCCGATCCAAAGACCATTACACGAGCAGTCCATCTGATGATCGTTGCCCGATGCCTCGAAAGGATTGCAGACCATGCTACAAACATTGCTGAAGATATCATCTTTATGGTCGACGCGCTGGTCATCAAACATCACGCTGATGTTGAGGGAGAGCGGGCATAGAGTATAAGATTTGATTCCATTCCCTATACCCTTTGCCTCGTGTGATGAGGAATTCGTGATGAAATATGATCCTGATCCTAAAATCTTGAAAAATCAAGTTCTGATAGAGACCTATAAATCGAGAGGGCCAGGGGGTCAAAGGAAAAATAAAGTGGAAACCGCTATCCGTTTAAAACATATCCCCTCTGGAATCACAGTGGTGGCCACAGAACATCGTTCACAGAAAGAAAATAAGAGACTCGCCTTTGAGAGGCTTCGAGAACGATTGATTAGACTAAATCAACCAAAGAAACAAAGGCTCCGAACTTCTATTCCCTCCCATGCTATCGAAAGGAGAATGGGAGAAAAGAAAATTATTTCAAAAAAGAAAATTCTGAGGCGAAGACTGATAAAAGAATTAGAAGAGTAAACATTAGACACTAATTTAAAACCAAGAGGGAAGAAGGATGGATGAGAAGGTTAAAAAAGCACTCTTTAAAAAAATGGAGGAAGAGCCTTTTGCTAAGAAATTTGGAATTAAATTAATTGAACTGGATGATGGCTATTCGAAGGTCGAGATGAAATTTACTCAGGATATGGAGAACTTCTTAGGAATGGCCCATGGAGGGGCATTATTTGCTATTATCGACGCAGCCTTTGAAACTGCCTCTAATTCCCATGGAACAGTGGCTGTGGCATTAAATATGAATATTACCTATATCTACTCTCCCCCCTCGGGAAGCAATTTAATTGCTGAAGCCAAAGAAATCAGTCTCACTCAGAGGACAGCAACTTATGATATTAAATTGGTTGATGATCAAAAGAATCTGGTAGCCATTTGCAGTGCTTTGGTCTACCGAAGGGGAGTCCCCTTACCTTTTCTGAATCTCTCTCCTGAATAATGGGGACTGACACCAAATCTTTTACTGTGCTGATATGACCTCCTGACCAACTAACTTATATTTATTGACTCCATCATCACTGGTCAAATTGAATGTAAACTTTCCTGTATCAGGGTTAAGAGTCCCTGAAATCACTCCAGTTTCGTTGATCCCACCGCTCATCTCATAAACCCCATAGATAACATTTCCATTTCTTGATTTAGTTACAGAGGTGTAGAAAAAATCTCCCGTTATATTGATAGCCCCAAACCCTATAATCTCTCCGAGCCCAGAAACCTGATAGACATGAGAAAAATTTTCACCCCCACTCTGATAAAGATTAATAGCCAGTTGATCAAATATACCTGTAATGTTTTTCCCGGAAATCGTAGTAGTCCAATTCTCAGGTATTTCCGGTTCGTTAAGAAGCCGTACCCCCGACATCTTGAATACATTATTGTTATCTAAATCTTTCAACACCAATGTCATCTTGGTTGCATTTAAGTCTACATTTCCTGTAATTGTCCCGCCCCCTGATATGGGTGGTTCAGACTCAATCTCTGAAAGACCGAAGGTTCCAGTAATCAACCCATCCGAGTTGATATCATAACTCCCTCCAATTCTAAAAGACCCTAATTGAAATGAAATCCCATACCCATCAAAAGTATCCTCATTAAACCATAGAGTAGCTCCTCCTGTATCACCGTCTGAGAGTTTAAATAGCCAGCCATCATTCAAGATCCTAAATTTTGGATCATTTGTATCCCAACATTCCCATTTTCCTTTACCATCATCACCAACCACCCAATTTCCAATCCATATCGAGATCAATCCTCGATTCCCTTTAGGGTTCACAGGAGGAGGAGAGGTATGGTCTTTAGGAACAGTCCAATTGATTGAGGTAATTGTGGGATCCTGCACTGGAGATGATGTTCCTATAAGATGCCACTTTTTATCATAGCGATAGAAAATATAAACAGTCCCGTTTGTATTTAAATATCCTGACTCCCAGATGATTTGATGTGTGGTACCCTCCAACCAAACCTCACCCCTATATGGTGAGCTAATATGAATGAAAGGTTTTGGATTGATTATTACTGAAATTGGTGAAGACCATTCTGAAACGATATTGTTGTGCGTTACACATCGAGCCCTTACCCTTACATAATAAGGATTATTATTTGTTGCAGTCGCCCAGATATGAGATTGCTTACTAGCCCCCCAATCAGAAACAGACCCATCTCCCCAATCAAATTGGTATTCTAATGGATGACGTAGATTTGAAGAACAACTCGTTGAAAAAGTATAAGAAGTACCTGTACTCCCACTTGTCACTCCCGACGGTTTTGTGGGAGTTGATATCTCTTCAGGAATTGGTTCAAAATTGGCTACTAATTCCTTAGGCTCATTCATGACAAGGGTTATTGATTTTTTAGTCTCTGATGAATCCCCTGACCAACCAATGAATCGATAACCGAACTTAGGAGTTGCAGTAATCGAAACCTCTGTCCCCTTATTATACCAATTCATCCCTGATGGATTTACTGTTCCACCTTCGTTAAGATTGACCGAAGTGGTCAGTGAATATTTAATTTTAAAGTTGGCAGTATAGGTCTTAGTCGAGGATGGAGTGGTAATGGTGTGGGTTTGAGATCCGCCATCACTCCATGAATTAAACACATATTTAACTCCAGAGCCTCCATACTGGGGAGAGGGAGCTGAAAGTGTATGTTTAGATCCTGATGCCCAATCAAATGATTTGGGTGCTGTATATGAAGTGCTATCTACCAATATTTCAAGACCACCTGGGTTGGTATTCACCGTATAAGGTAGAGCCACATCATCACTGGTGATTGTCACTGTGGCACTGTAAGGAGAACCTCTATTATAAGCAGAATTAGTAGTAAGGGTCACGATAACTGTTTCATCACTCTCGACCGCTGCATCATTAATGGGAGTCACGGTAATGGTAGCACTGGTAGACCCTGCAGGGATAGTTACGCTTCCGGAAAGGGCATTATAATCGCTTCCAGCAGTGGCTGTCCCACTCACATTATAGTTGACAGTCAAAGCACTTGTAGTAGAACCTGTCCGTGTGACAGTAAAATATCCGGTCGTTAATGGATTCTCTGTTGCCGTATTGTCTGTAGCTGTAATGGTCACTGTGGGCCTTAGATCATAATTAAAATAGGCTGGTTCGCTATCTGGGCTCTCTAAATTATTTATATCAACCGATCTCATTACAAATATCAAAGTACCATATGATCCGTCAGGAACATTTACGGAAAAAGGGCCGTAGGAGGAATTGGGATGCGGGATGAGGTTTTGATTTATCTGTGTCCTTGTTCCATCAGTCCTAAAAAGCTTGTAGCCAGCTATATCAGGTTCAGTATTTAGAGTCCATGAGGCGGTTAGATTAAATGTAGCCCCAAATATAGATTGAGAAAAAAATTGAAAGGTTATAACTAAGATTAAAAATAAGATAATTCTAAATCCAATTCTATTAAGAAGTATTTTTCTCATTAAATACCTCTATTTTACTATATTTAAATGTATTATATTGTATATTATATGAGTGGTAAGGATTTACCACTTTTTACCTATTTACTTCCACTTTTTAAAAAAGTCAAATTAGAATTTTCTAATGATAATTCCTTATTGTTTTTGAACACTTAAGTTCCTTGGAGCCGAAGGAGGAGTGGTATCCAAATTGTAACTATAGGATGCAGGAGCACTATCCGCACTTTCATTGTTATTTGTATCCACTGCCGTCAAAACAAATGTAAGTGTTCCTGCTGAACCATCAGGGACTGTGACAGAGAAATTGTAACTTGTTGTGGGATGAGGAATGGTCCCAATAAGTGTTCTTGTCCCATCTGTCCTGTAGAGTTTATAACTGGCCATATCACTTTCAGTATTGGCAGTCCAGGTGGCTCTAAGATTGAGTGTGGCTCCAAATGCAGATCCGCAGAAAAGAATAATGATCACCAAACTTATAGCTACCTTTTTCATAACCTACCCTCCATGAATAATTGTTAATCTTAAAACCCAACTCTAATAAAACTTGGAAACTTATTCTGAAAAATTTTTATATTTTTATTGGTATGAATTAGCAATTAAAATGCCATTGGGGATAGGATATTTTTTAATTTGATTGGTAAAAAGTGGTGTTAATTAGGATTAAAACAAAATGTGGGCTGGATTCATTTTTACCAGTCTATTTTAGTTCAATTTTGTAATGGATCATCAATGTTGTAATGGTCATTTCTTTTCCCTCTTCAGCCTCTCTTTTTCAAACTCCTTTTTGAGCTCTTCGACCTTCTCCTTAAAATCCTCGGTTACTGATTTAGACTGGATATGGTCTGAAATGATATGGGGGGTCATGAGAAGGACAAGCTCAGTCTTACTATCTTCATATTCCCGAGCACCAAAAAGGGCACCTATAAGCGGAATCTTACTCAATAGAGGAACACCTGATTTTTTAATCGTCTTTTTATTTTCGATCAATCCTCCGATGACAATGGTCTGACCTTCTAAAACCGAAATAGTCGTCTTTGCAACCTTTTTCCCAAAAAAAGGAACAGAATCTAAATTCCCAATTTTTTTTGTGTCGGCATCACTTTTTTCGACTTGTATTTCCAAAGTGATTAGACCGGCATCGCTGATCCGTGGGGTGACGGTCACAATAATTCCAATATCTTTATATTCTATGGTCCCTTCAACAACATTTGTGGTTGCGGTAGCCGTAGTCGTATAGGTGGAGGTGAGGATAGGTTCAGAGGTCCCGATTTGAATCTTTGCCTCCTTATTATTCGAGGCAAGGATATGGGGAGAAGAAACAACCTTTAACCGATTATCAGTTGCCGCTGCTTTGATGGCTGCCGTAAGATGCTTCACGGAGCTAAAAATAGAGTATCTCAGGATTCCAGATCCAGGAAAGGCCGTATCCGCAATGGCTTCGGTAAGATCAGTTTCACTACCCGAAGGGCCAAGGGCAATGGTTTGCCTATACTTGCCCTTATCAAAATAATCTGTAAATCGTGCCCATTCAATTCCAAATTTATTGGAATCATCGAGGGTAATCTCTGCCATAAAAGTCTCAATTAAGACCTGTTTTGGATAGATGTCTAACTTTTTAATCGTTTCAAGAATTGCTTTATAATCCCTGGCGAATGCCCGAATGACTAAGGCATTGTTTGATTCATCAACCACAATGTTAATCTCCCCTTCAGGGACTGTTGGGGTTTCCTCTTTAACAGGAGGGGTAGGTTGGGTAGAGGGTTTCACACTTCTCTGTGCAGGTTCAGGCGTAACCACCTTCTCTTTAAACTCTGTAGCTTTCTTTTCTTTTGGGGTTACAAATATCTGCTTGAGCACCTCTGCCAGATCCTTCGCTTTGTTATTCTGTACATAATAGACAAATACGCTCAGTTTAGCCCCTTCTGCAGGTGTTTTATCAAGTTCTTTAAGCCAACCTTCTACCTTCTCAAAAATATTAGGGATAGAGCTCACCACTAAAAGTGAATTAATCCTCGGAATAGGAGTGAAGGTGATTCCAACTCCTCGGCCAGATTTCGTTGAAACTTCAAAGGAGGTAAAGATTCGCTCCATCTCCTTGGCAATCTCATCCACATCGGCGTTAAGGATTGGATATATTCTTACTCTGAGATCTGTAAAAAGGTCGATATCAAAGAGTTGAATGATATCCGTCGCCTTTTTAACATTTGAAAAGAGATCACCAAGGATGAGAATGTTGTGGGGAACATGCTCTACAACATCCGCACCATCTGAAAGAAATGGTTTGACCATCTTTGAAACTTCTGCTACTGGAATATATTTCAAGGGCACAATTTGAATCATATATCTTTCTTCAGTTGGTTTTCCAGGTTCCTTTGGAGTTAAAAGGGGTGCGGCCGTCTTCTTGGCATCACTGAGTGGAACGATCTCATAAATTCCATCTCTCTTCACAGCCGTTGCTCCACATAATCTTAAAATCGACTGAAAGATTGGAAAGATATCTCCAGTCGAGATTTGACCCGTAGTATGAATGTTGACCTTCCCTTTTACTCTTGGATCTACGATATAATTTATCTTTAATATCTCTCCAATAACCCTGATGACTTCATAAATATCTGCATCATCGAAGTTGAAGATGATCGTTTGTTCTGTTCGAGGAGGTATAGAACGGATGGGTGAAGGAGAGGTTGGAGTTAAGGGTTGGATAGGAGAGGGAGGTTGTGGAGGAGGAGTAATTTGTGCAGTGGTTATGCTTATCCCAGGCAAAATTGTTATCCATATAAAAAATCCTAAGATTCCAATCTTTATCCAACGACTCAACATCTTTCCTATTTTTTGATCAATCCTCATTCATTTCCTCCGGTGTTGGGGGTGGAATCTGTGCAGGTGGATAAACTACCCTTCTCCTTCTAATTCCTGTTGAGGGTGGGGAGGGAGTCGTCGGAGAGGTTGGCATTGGGGAAATGATCCTCTCCTGAGTCGGAACTCCAATAGGCGCAGATGAAGTTGCCTCCCTCGTTGTCGTTGTTGGTGGAGAAGCAGTAGAAGGAACTGGTGAAGTGGGTGTGGGAATAGGTTGACGGCTTGTTACCGCTGGTGGACTGGTTTCTGTCCTGATCGCTATCCTTTTCTTTGGTGTTTTGGGGTCATAAAGTAAAGCATCAAAAGAATCCCCATCAGACTCAAAGGTCACCCTATCTGGTAAGATCCTTGTAACCCTGTATTCCCCAATTCGGTCTCCTAATTTAATCGTGAAGGTTTCACGTTCTCCCTTTTGCAAAGGTCTGCCTACCTGGACAATAGAGGCAGACTGATAATCTCCTGAAATGGTTACTCCGTATAAAATGATCTGTGGACGAGTTGTGGGTTTCACAGGTAGGCCAGGTGTGGTTTGAATCGGAAAATCCTTTCTTTCAGGATTGAACATATTCTTCTCTGCGATTGTAATATAGGAGGTCATTGGGATGACCTCCTTTGATGCCAGTTTTATAGGTAGAGGCTCTGCCTTTAATTCTTGTTTATCAATCTCCTTCTGATCCTGAATGAACTCTAAAGGAGAAATCCATGCTTCATAAGCTTTAACTGAAATGAGGAAAATCACAAGGATGAGTAATAGATTTAATATTCCATATTTGATTGACATTACCCCTCCTTTCCTCTCTCCTTAGTTTTTACACCTTTCATCAACCCTGATATGACTAAATTCCCTTGAATACTATTAGGCATTCTTGGATTGAAGACCAAAAGATCCATTTCTGAAATCATCAGATCTTTTTCATAATTCTCTATGTCATAAATAAATTGCCCCAGATTTAACATACTGTTGATAGGGTTAAAATCGATCTGGAGTGAAATCTTCCGATAAATGTTCAATTCTTTAGGTTCTAAAATTCTAAAACTTCTGATTGATATATTATTCTTTTCTGAAATCTTCTTCACAATCTCTTGGAGATTGGCTGCCCCTAATTGGGGATTTTCTCCCGGAAGGAGTCTCATTTGAATCGTCGCGTGGGTTTTTAAAGTCTGATTTAATTCCTCTTCAATCATCTTGCGGTTTTGGAGGTATTTTTCATATTTTAAAAGAACTCGTTTCTTCAATGCAATTTCCTCTTCTGCCCTTTTTTTCATCTCAAATAGGGGGATAATCCCAAGATAATAAACCAGGATGGTCAAGACAACAATAATCATCCCCCAAAATACCCTTCTCTGAGAGAAACTCCGAATTTTGAAAAATGCCAACTTCTTCAAGATCCTGTCTTTCTCCCTTCCAACCTTGCTTTGAGTCTAAACCTCTCCCTTTCCTTATCTCCCTCCATCTTCATCTGCCTCTCCTTAGTAACAGGAGCAACAAACTCAACCTTCTCAAAAAGTTGAGATCTCTCCAGAATGGGGATTAAATCAGAGGCCGAATCTGCAAATCCACTGATCTCTATCTCTTTTCCATTATATTTCAAATTCCATATCCATGCCGTTTGGGGTAGAACCTGGGTTAATTCCTCCAGTATTTCTATCTTACTGATCTCCTCTGATCTAATCTTTTGGAGTTCAAGGATCTCCTGATCTAACTCACCCTTCTGTCTTTGCAATCTCTCCACCGCCTCGACCTCAGGCCTTCTCTTTTTAATCTCAGCCGTGACGGTTTTTAATTCATTCCGGTATTGAAAAAAGATACCCATTCCCCATATTAAACCTAAGATGGAGGCAAGAACCACCAAGCTAATAAAGATCGGTTTGCCAATCTGCCTCACCTTCTTACGACGTTCCATAGGGAGAAGATTGATACTTAGAGAGGTTTTCACTAACCCTCTCAGAGCAACTCCGATCGATCCGTAGATAGAATAGGGTTTGGAAAGAGGCTGATTAAATATAATCCGATTTAATGGAGGGAAAAGGATATGTTTAATGGAATGAAAACTCCGGAGACTTTGGATCGTTTTTTCAACTGCTCCTAAACCATAAATATAAAAGGAAGCCTTAGGGTACGTGTCCGTATTCAGCCCAGATTGTTTCAAGGTATTCATCCATCTGGATTCATTCTCCATTAAAGAGGAAGGAATAAAGAAGCTCTCCTTCCAATCTGATCTCCCCTGGATGAGATTTATTTCAAAAAATGATTCGGTCGTGTCAATAAGAATTGTGGCACCATTCGATTGAGATTTTCTATGATACAGAAAAAGATTGAGTGCTGAAATGCTGGGGATTTGGACTGAAAGGGGTTGAATCCCAATCTTCTTTAAAAGATTTAGGTAATGATCCAGTTCAACCTTCTTCATAAAAACAGCAAAGAGATGAATCCACTCTCTCTCCTGTTTAACTACCTGGAAATCAAAATAGATCTCTTCTTTTTCAAAAGGGGTGTATTTGGAGATCTCATATTCCATGACCCTTCTGAGGTTCTCCTTAACGGCAATAGGGAGAGAAATAAATCGGGCAACCACTTTTTCCCTGGGGATCGATAGATGGACTCTACCTTTGTTAATTTGATGTTTTGAAATGAAGGTATTCAGCACCCCAATGATCTGAGAATCTCTCTCCTCCTTCTTGTTATCCTGCAAAATGGGATAGACTCCAAAATCGATCAGCCTCACCCTTCCAAAAGATTTTTTAAGGAACATGAGAATGAGATGGTTCTCTCTAAAGTCAATGCCAAAACTTGTGTCAAAGAAAGCCATAAAAAGTTATATCCTATCAATCCATTGAATAATCTTATATCCCTCTTTTTCCCTCGGGTCAATTTTTATGATTGCCTTTAGACCTCGAACCGCCCTCCCCTCCTTAAACCTTGCCCGGGATTCAATACTATAATATGGCGACAAAAGGGATCTCCCATACAGGATTAAAGCCTGCTTTTCTGGATCTCTTTCTAAAAAAGGTTTCAATTCAGGGACCCTTTGGAACAGGTCAAGCTGATGAGCAAAAGGTTTTTCCTCTCGGGCATTCACCACATTTTGAGCAACTTCCTCCGGAATTCCTAAAATGAACCTCAATATCAAAGGAGAAGCACTGTTGATATCGATTTGTCCTCCAGGAGAATAGATGGAGAAGATATCCTTTAATCCAACTTGGATCCCTTTTTTTTCCTCCTCGGAACTCTTTCTTCCATAGAAGAGATCATAAGAGATTCCTTTGATAAGAAGCAATTCCTCAACGGATTCTAAGTTACCATTTTTGCAATCATAAGGCTCTTTAAGGGATTGATAATAGGAATTCTCTGCCCCATTGACTCGATAGAAATCATCTGGGTCTCTCCAATCCAAGATGGAGTCAACCACAATGTCCCTTGCTTCCCCCTCTAAACCCAACAGGGAAATGATCTTACGAAGCATTGATTCTGAGACCAAATTGATGTTGATCTTACCGGCCTCACTGATGATCCTAATCTCGCATATTCCCTGTTCATATGGGAATAAATAGGGTCTTCCATCGGTCATCCATTCCTTCTTCTCTGGTGGGATCTTTTCGGGGGTCAAACTTTTTCTCATGAGCTGAATTCTAGGGTCATGTTTATAAATCAATTCAGCGGCCGCTCGCTGAACTCCTCCCTGGGCCATAGAATAGAGAAGAAGCTCCTCTTTATAATTTTGAGTGATGTGAATCTCTGTCCGCATCCCAAAAGAAAATTCTAATACAATCACAAAAAGGATTACCATCACCCAAAGCACCATGACCAAAGCGATTCCTTTTTTCTGACCAATGAGGTCAGAGCATATTTTGGAATACTGAATTTTGAATCTGAAATCTTTACTTTTCATTGAGTTGCTTTATGGTTGTGGGATCCGCTGCATCATTCTTTGACGGAATCGAGCGGGGACTGTCCTGACTTCTTCAAATCGATAGGCAGGGAGGGATGCCATCAAGGTGATGGGTAATTCTTCCCCTTTATCTTCTCTATTTTTTTGAAAGATGGTCATTTTTAAAGCCTTTGGAATCTCCTTTTTCTCTTTGGCGTCCCATTCCTCAGCCCAGCCCTCTTGTAGATCCTTTTCTGAATCCTCCTCTTGATAATATTCAAAACGGATTGTCTCAATATTTTCTAACAAAGAAACCCCTTCCTCCTCTTTCAATTCCTCTTCAAAAAAATCCCGGTTTAATACTTTCCGTTCATAAAGAACCAAATGTCCTCCCTCACCTTCACTCCCTTCTTTGAACTTATAGATAACATACACAAACCCTTCAGGTTGCTTAGCTTTGAGAGAGAGGGCAGAAACAAATCTCAAGGAATGAGCCTTTCCCTGGAAAGCGAGGTATTCTCCTTCAGCTTTTTTACTCTTGATCTTATAAGGAACAAGTGATTTTACCTGCTGGGTTATCAATTGTGAAATCATCCGAACCTTTTGAAGCTGCTCTTTTCTTACATCTCCCCTCTCCCAGGAAGAAAGACCGAGCCTAAAGGTTCCAAATATCATAAGGAGAATAAGACCCAGGACAGTTAAGGAAACCACTAACTCAATGAGAGTAAATCCTGTCCTATGAAAAGTTTTAACCTTTCTCATCTTCTTCTGACTGAATGGTCTTATAGGACTCCAGATGGATAGATCTTTCCCTTACTCCTGATTTCCAGAATATATTGACCTGAATCTTAAAAAAATCTACAGGGGGTTTAAAATCAAGTTGATTTTCTACTGAGAGAAGATCCTCTTTCTTCACCACAACCTGCCACCGAAAGTCCTCATCCAATCTCCCTTCCTCCATCCCTTCTACCATTTTTGGTTTGATCATGATCTCTTCTATCTTCATCTTGGCATAATTCATCGCTTTGGTATACTCTCCGGAAATCCTTCCAAGGCGTAACCCTCCAGAAAAAAGTTCGATGACAATGGTAAGCCCAATCCCTAAGATCGCTATAGCGACCAATACCTCAAGCAGAGTAAATCCTGGATAATCCCTTTTAGGCTTCAACCTTAACAATCTTAACCATCCCTGTTAAAAAATGGACATCAATATTAAACCGATTTCGATCCTCGTTTTCCAGCAAAAGGGATCCCCCATTGGATCCACCATTTGGATAGAATTCGAATAAAGTTATTTCAGAATGAGATGGTTCGGAGATGGAATCAATCTTCTCCAATCGGATTCCCTTAGGAAGATTATAGCTCTTGATTAGGATTGAGGTCTCTTTCTCCTCTCCATATGGATCAGAAATATCTTTTGATTGAATTTTGATTTCCCTTGAGGAGGGAGAGAAGAGGATCTGAACCACATGCCCTTGATTCACTGCCTCGCTTCGGCAATAACGAAGGATTCCTCCTACCCTTTTAGCAGTTGCCTTTAATTCCACTCCCTTCAAAAAACGGGATAGGGATGGAGTGACAAGTGCGGCTAAAAGACTCATAATTGCTAAAACAACGACTAATTCAATTAAAGAATAACCCCTTTTTTTCATTTCTTATCCTACCAGCTCACAACATCCTGGTTCTCACCCTCACCTCCTTCAACTCCATCAAGACCATAGGAGATGAGATCATATTCTCCATGATCACCAGGGCACTTGTAAATATAGGGTCTCTTCCATGGGTCGAGAGGAATTTCCTTTGGGAGATAGGGCCCATGCCAATTCTCTACACCTGAGGGCTTTTCGCGTAGGGCCTTTAACCCCTCCTCGGTAGTAGGATACCTTCCCGTATCCAATCTGAAGGCATCAAGCGCTGTCCCGAAAAGTTCAATCTGTGCTTTGGCAGAACTAAGCTTGGCTGAAGATAGCCTTCCAAAGAATTTGGGGGCCACCAATGCTGCTAATAACCCAATGATGATCATGACGATCATGATCTCAATTAAGGTGAATCCTTGGTGATTATCTTTTATTCTCATCACTCCTCCAAATTCCTAATTTTTACTCTTCTTTTATTCTTAGCCACCCTACAAATCAAAAGGAAGTTAATGATTCTTCAAATCACTCATTCCAATCAAAATATTAAGCTAACGAATGATTAAAAAGGAATTTCAACAATACTGAAGATAGCCCAGAGCATTGAAATAACGATGAAACCTACCACTGTCCCCATGATCAAAATAATCATTGGTTCCAATAATGAAGCGAACCTCTTAATACTGTTCCGAACATTCTCTTCATAGCTTTCAGCCACTTTGATCAACATCTCATCAAGCCTTCCTGTCTCTTCCCCAACTCCGATCATGTGAATGGCTAATGGAGGAAAAATTCCAACCTCCTCTAAAGACTTAGAAATGGCTTTCCCCTCTCTTAAACGATCGTGAACATAGGTGATCGTTCTTGAAATGGCCCGATTTTGTGAAATTTCTTTTACCAAGTTAAGAGCAGGCAAAATAGAAACCCCACTCTGTAGTAATGTGCCTAAGGTTCTTGAAAAACGAGCTACCTCGATCTTTCGAATGAGATCTCCAAAGGTGGCCAATCTCAACTTAAATCTATCCCATGTCAAAAGCCTCTCTTCATTCTGCTTGTAAGCTTTAAGCAAGAGATAAATCAAGATGATAATCCCCAAACCTACCCACCAATAATCTCTTATAAAGTGGCTCAGAGAGAGCATGATTTGGGTCGATAGGGGGATGGCCTGCCCCACATCAGAGAAGATTTTGGCAAGTCTGGGGATAACAAAGGTGATTAAAATGACTATGGAAATCCCACTTACCAGGGTAAGAATGATCGGATAGATCATCACAGAGATTAGGTAATCCCTGATTTCTTTGACACTTTGAAGGTACTGGGCTAATCGAAACAAAATCACGTCTAAAAACCCACCTGATTCTCCAGCCTTTACCATATTGATATAGATTTTTGGAAAGATCTGGGAATGGGCAGCCAATGCCTCAGCCAGAGAATTCCCCCCCTCTATCCTTTTAAGAACATCTTTTGCTGTCTCACTCAACCTCTCATTCTCTGTTAATTGGCCTAAGATCTTTAGACTCCGATCCAGGGGTAACCCTGATGAAATGAGAGTGGCAAGCTCTTGGGTAAAGGCAAGTAAATGCTTCACCCCAACACGTTTCGGTAATAATGCAGAAAGACGGAACCCTGCCTTCTTTTCCTGAGTGGAGACGATCCGAATGGGAATATAACCCATTTGATGAAGGGCTTGAACAATATTCTCTTCATCCCTTCCATCCATAAAACCCTCTATGGTCTGCCCATCAGGGGTTGCTGCCTTATAAAGAAATTGGGCCATGGGTTATTCTAAACCTTTTCCTCTTCCTGGGTCACCCTTAGGACCTCTGAAATTGTAGTGATCCCTTGCTTAACTTTTAACCAACCATCTTCTCTCAAAGTCCTCATCCCATTTTTACGGGCAGCTTCCTTTAGGATCGAAGCATCCTTTCTCTCCAATATTAATTTTCGGACTGGATCGGTCATCTCAAAGAACTCAAAGATCCCTGTTCTTCCCCAATATCCTGTGTATGAACACTTTTCACAACCCTTCACCTCAAAGATATTTAAACGATCTAATGGTTGTTCCTCTAATTTCATCTCTTTTAGAATGAGAGGATCGGGGGAATGGATGGTTCGACAGAATGGACATGCAATTCTCACCAGTCGTTGGGCCAAAATTCCAATAATGGTTGAAGAGAGAAGATAATCTTCCATCCCCATGTCGATTAGTCGAGTGATGGCACTCGGTGCATCATTGGTATGGAGGGTACTCAGAACAAGGTGTCCGGTTAATGCTGAGTGAATGGCAATTTCTGCTGTCTCTGCATCTCGAATCTCACCGATAAGGATCACGTCAGGGTCTTGCCGAACGATAGAACGAAGCGCATTGGCAAAAGTCAGTCCAATCGATGGTTTAACCTGGATTTGATTGATCCCTTTTAATTGATATTCTACAGGATCTTCTACCGTGATGATCTTTTTATCAGGAGAATTGATCTTTTCGAGTGCACAATAGAGGGTTGTTGTCTTCCCGCTTCCAGTGGGCCCCGTAACAAGGATGATCCCATGAGGACTCTGGATCAACCGATTAAATCCAGAAAGGGTATCTTCAGGAAAACCGAGTTTCTCTATATTAAGCACAATACTGCTCTTATCTAAGATTCTTAGAACGACACTCTCTCCATAAATGGTAGGAACAGTGGAGACCCTAAAATCAATCTCTTTTCCTTTGACCCGTAGCATGATCCTTCCATCCTGCGGGAGACGTCTCTCGGCAATATTTAATTTGGCCATAATTTTAACTCGGGAAACAATGGCAGCCTGAAGCCTCTTTGGAGGGGATTCAACATCATGGAGCACCCCATCAATTCGGTAACGTACCCTGAATTGATCCTCAAAGGGCTCGAAGTGGATATCACTGGCTCTCATCTCGATGGCCCGGGTGATAATAAGGTTGACAAGCCGAATGACAGGTCCTTCAGAAGCCATATCCCTGAGGTGGTTGACATTCTCCTCCTCTTCCATCTGATATTCAGGAATACGATCAATATCTTCAATAATCTTCTCCATTGAGGTTATTCCAGATCCATAATATTGATCAACTGCCCACTCAATCATCTCCCTCTTCCCATAGAGTACCTGGAGATCGTAACCTGTTGCCAATCTTATTGCATGAATCGTATTAAAATCAAAAGGATTACTCATGATCACTGTCAATTCTTTATTGACCAAACGGGCTGGGATGAAATTTGATTCCTTCATGAATTGAACAGAAAGATGATTAACCAATATGGGTTCATTTGGGTAATCCTCTTTGGTTGCAATGGGTACTCCATAAAATTCTTCCAGACAGGAGTGAAGTTTTTTCTCTGTGAGGAGCCCACTGGAAAGTAGCCTTTCTTCAATAGAGGAATTCTCTGCTATTCCATTTGAAGGAATAATCTTCGCTATATCCTTTTCATGGATGATTCCCTTCTCAATCAAGAAGGAGACAAAAGGAGTTTCTGATAAATTCATCTCAGCCTTTTTTATTTTCCTCTTTAGAGGAAGGAAAATTTGAAGATCAATTTATGGTTGAATAAATTAAAAAAATGATACCACAAGTAAAATTTTTATGCAAAAGTTATGACAAATATTTAATTTTATACAATTCGTTTATTTTTTAATAAGTTATAACGAGTTAGGGATGAAATGGGGTTGGCTGTAAAGATAAAAAAAAGAGGGCTGGTAAAAAATCTACCAGCCCTCTTAAAAACACCTATTCAATTAAAAAATTAAAAAGAAGATTGGAGTGTTGCCTTTGCTTCATCAGCCCCTGGAAATTTCGGGTCCAGCTCCAAAGCTTTTTTCAATTCCCTTTTTGCATTCTCTTTTTCACCATTTTTAAAGTATGCCATTCCCAGGTGGTAACGAATCACAGGATTATCAGGAACCTTCTCCACTGCCTCTTTAAGATAAACAATTGCTCGACCAAAAATATTCTTCTTATAATAAATCCAGCCTAAAGTATCTGAAATATGAGGATCATCCTGAAACTGTTCTTTGGCCATTTGAGCCAGATTCAATGCCTCATCAATATTTTCCCCTCGATCAGCATAAAGATAGGCAAGATTGTTCGCAGCAGGTGCAAATTTTGGATTCACCTTTAAAGCCCTCTGGTAAAACTCCTTGGCTTTTTCATAATTCTTCTGTGAATCATAGAGAGTGCCCAAACCCATCAGGGCAGGGATCGAATCAGGGCTCTTTTCGAGTGCCGTATGATACTCCTTAACGGCCTTTTCGGCCAGTTTTTGCCGAATATAAAAGTTGCCAAGGGCAGTATAAAAACCTGAGATGTTTGGGTTAAGCTCAATGGCTCTTTGATAATTCTGTTCTGCCTTGGTCATCTCTTTTTGAAGCTCCTGAATCCGTCCTAAAAGGTGGTAAAAAAATGGATTCTTAGGAGATCGGTTGATCTGCACTTCCACTCTTTCAATGGCTTTTCGATTCTCTTTCTGATTGATGAAAGAAGCTACCAATAGATTCAGGGCATCCAGAAAATCTGGCTGTAGGGAAAGAGCCTTCTCCAATTGGACCTCTGCCTCCTTCTCCCTCTTCTGAGCCAGAAGAAGACGCCCTTTATGGAAATATCCGTTCGGATGATTGGGATTCAGTCGAATTACCTCCTCAAATGACTGAGCGGCTTTCTGAAACTCTCTCTTCATGAGATAGGCATTGCCAAGAATCTGATGGGCCTGAAGGGATTTGGGATCTCTCTTCAAAATCTCCTGGCACTCCTCAATGGCCTGATCCAGCCCCCCTGTCCTGAGGTGAATGTCTGCAAGTAGCAATCTTCCCTCGATCCAGTCGGGGTTCAGCTTTATGGCTTCTAAAAGCTCAGCCTTTCCTTGCTGGATATCTTTATTCCCGAGATGGGCAAGCCCTAAGTAGTGATGGGCAAGGAATGACTTGGGATGATCCTTCAGATAATCTTGAAAGACGTGGTGCGCCTCATTGAACTCATTTTTAGCCAGATGAATACGTCCCTTAAGAAAAAGCCCCTCACTGCTTTTATTATGGATCTCAAGGATTTTTACCACGATCTCAGAGGCTTTATCAAATTGACGCTCATTGAGATAAACCTCAGCAAGCTTAACTCGGGCTGGGATGTTCTTTGCATCCCCTTCAATCGCTTTTTGATAGGTCTCAATGGCTTTATCCTTCTTCCCCCAGAGTAGATAAAAATCGCCCAAGTGGAGTTGAGAAGCAATCCGTTTCGGGTCAAGCTCGATCGATTTGAGAAACTCCCTCTCAGCTTCCTCCATCCTTTTTAAGGAGACATAAAAATTGCCTAATGCGATAAAGGGGTTGGGATCCTTTGGATCAATCTGGGCCATCTCTTTGAATTGAGCCTCTGCAAGTTCCATCTTTCCGGTCTTCCGGTAAAACTCAGCTAATCCATATCGAGTCCTAAGATTTTTCTCGTCAATCTTGATCGCATCTTTAAAGGTCTCCTCTGCCTTCTGAAAATCTTTCTTCATCATATAGAGATTGGCCAGATGGAGGTAGGCCTCGATCTTCTTAGGATCTTGCTCGATGGCCTTTTTTGCCTCAGAAATGGCTTTTTCAATATCCCGATCCATCAGATGGATGGAGCTCATGAGGAGATGTCCTGAGGGATTATTGGGCTCCTTTGAAAGGACCTTCTCCACTTGTTCGATTGCTTTTTGTCTATCCCTTGATAAGAGGTAGAGATTTCCTAATTGGAGGTGGGCATCGGTTAGATCTCGGTTTAATTCCACGCTCTTTATAAATTCAGAATAGGCCTCTTGAAACTGACCGATCTTCAGGTAAGAAAGTCCTAATTTATAATGAACTCCAGCATCCTTTGGATCAATCTGGGTGACATTCTTATATTCAATGATGGCTTCCCTCAATTTATTTTCTGAGAAATATTTCTCTCCTCTTTTGAGATGTCGCTCCTTCTTGGCTTCTTTACTGCAGCCAACAAATTCTAAAAAGCTAAAAATAAAAAATATTAAAAGAAATATCCCAATCTGCTTACTCCTCAAAGGATTCATCAAATTTACTCCTTTCATAAAATCGTTTTCATTTTTTGTTCATATGCCTTAACGAATGAAATAAGTTCTTCTGATAATTGGTCAAAATCATTTAAATGATAAACTAATATTTCATAGAGTTCAGTTGAAAGTTTTT
>JBBIRT010000035.1:0-25452 GCA_037441725.1 Deltaproteobacteria bacterium
CTCCCGACCTCTTGGTCCCGAACCAAGCGCGCTACCAGGCTGCGCTACTCCCCGAATGGGTCTTTCAATTTTCAAGCCCCTCTCTCGACATAGGCATAGGCACTGTGATTATGGATTGATTCAAAGTTTTCAGATTCCACGGTGAACCAAGTAATATTCTTATCCTTTTTTAAACGTCGGGCCACCTCTCTCACTACATCTTCCACAA
The DNA here is from genome assembly GCA_037441725.1 of Deltaproteobacteria bacterium. Classification (GTDB taxonomy): domain Bacteria; phylum Desulfobacterota; class BSN033; order BSN033; family UBA1163; genus JBBIRT01. The sequence goes on from JBBIRT010000035.1 coordinate 209, forward strand.
ACATGGGGTTCTCATAAGCCTTCTCGGTGACATATTTTTCATCAGGTCTCTTTAATATGGAATAAAGGTCACAGGAGGCACATTCCTCGACGATTTGAATGATGTCTTCAATCCAGATAAATTTTTTAAACCGAATGTTGACCGTAACGAGAGACCTTTGGTTATGGGCACCGAATTGACTGATCTCCTTAGAACAGGGACATACGGTGGTGATTGGGACAACGATTCCGACATAAAAGTCATCGGTTTCATTACTTGAGCCGCAGAATCTACAGATATATTCCATCAAACTTTTGGATTTGGTCACCGGAGCCTCTTTTTCAATAAAGTAAGGAAATTCAACCTCCAGATGGGCTGATTTGGCCTTTAATTTCCGTTTTACTTCCGATAAGATTTTTGAGAAATTCTTGATGGCAATATCCCCTTTGTATTTATTGAGGATTTCCACAAATCGACTCATATGGGTTCCTTTGAATCGATGAGGGAGATCGACATACATATTGACACTTGCGACGGTGTGCTGTACACCTTTGGCCTTATCCAAGACTGTGATGGGGTAACGGATATTCTTCACCCCCACCTTATTAATCTCAATCTTTCGATGGTCCTTTTGATTCTGAACATCGTTCATGGTGATTTTCTCCAATAGGTGGCATAGGAAGTTTCTGATTCCCAAGTGCACACCTTATTTAGAGAAATGGGATAATCCTTCAACTCTCTCCTCAATTTATCAAATACATATTTTGCTATATTTTCAGAAGAGGGTTCAACATTTGAAAAATAAGGTAGATCATTGAGATAAGCGTGGTCAAGGGTTTTTAGAACCTTCTCAAGTTTCGATTTTAAGATTTTAAAATCGATCACCACCCCTTCTCGATTCAACTTCGGAGAAACCACTGTCACCTCAACCTTCCAATTATGGCCATGCAGCTCCTCACACTTTCCTTGTAGGTGGCGTAATCGATGAGCACCAGAAAAGTAAGAGAGCACGGTTACTTCATACATTGTCACTCCCTTATCCCTTTGGCTAAATCAGGTTTCCGGTCGTATTTATTGTTTTCCGAGGCCTCATTTCTTTGAACCCTATGGATTTTATAACTAACCTGAGATCGACTGTCAATCGGTCTATTCGAGACCTCTGAAAAAGTTTTTAAAAAGAATATTTTGACTGGGGAGGTGGGGTGGAAAAGCCTTTGAGCGGATACCTTTAACCTTCCAGCACTATGGATGAATATCCTGAAAATACTTGTTTTTCCCTTAAACGATGCTTGGTCCATTCACTTCGAAAGCCCGCATTCGAAGGGTTTGGAACCCTGCCTCCCCAGTCATTTAAGGACTTTTTCAGAGATCTCTATTCCACTTCTATTTTGAATTCAATGTTGGATGTTATCCTCAGGAAGTCATGAAAAAAATGGTTCCTGTCTCCCTGAGTTTTTTTCCCAGCTTCTTGGTGAAAACACAGACTTGGCCTGTGGGGCTATGTTGATATTGGTAGAGAGATGATGGATCTTGTGGGGACTCCTTCCTATATGTCAGAATATGAAAGATAATATGATCCCCTATCGCAGCGGATTGAAAAATAAATGGATTTTATTTAAAAATTTTTTAGGGAATCTTATAACAAGGTAGAAAACCTAAGGAAATAATTTATTGAGGTCACCGTGCAGCTTCCGTTAAGATATATTTTGACCGTCTCGGAATTGACCCGTGAAATAAAGGATATCCTTGAGGATAGATTCCCAGATGTTTGGGTAGAAGGCGAGGTTTCAAACCTCAGAATTCCTCCTTCTGGCCATATCTATTTCACCTTAAAGGATGATTACAGTCAGATTCGGGCTGTCCTCTTCAAGATCCAAGCCCGAGGCCTCCGTTTTCTTCCTGAAGATGGACTTCACGTGGTCTGTCGCGGAAGGATCAGCCTCTATGAAAGAAGAGGGGAATATCAAATCATTCTTGAAGAGATTGAACCCAAAGGGATAGGGGCCCTTCAGCTTGCTTTTCTTCAATTGAAGGAGAGACTTGAAAAGGAGGGGCTTTTTGACCCTTCCCATAAAAAGAGAATTCCCATGCTTCCGCAAACGATCGGGCTTATTACTTCCCCTACAGGGGCGGTCATTCAGGATATGCTCCAGATCCTCCACAGAAGATTTGAAAATCTCCACATCCTCCTCTATCCTGTTCGGGTCCAGGGAGAGGGGGCTTCGGATGAGATCGTTGAGGCGATAAGATATTTCAATCAAGGTATGAATGTAGAGGTCATCATTTTAGGACGGGGGGGCGGTTCATTGGAAGATCTTTGGGCCTTCAATGAGGAAAAAGTGGCCAGGGCCATTTACCATTCTAAGATTCCCATCATCTCAGCAGTTGGGCACGAAACCGATTATACCATTGCCGACTTTGTGGCTGATTTGAGGGCCCCAACCCCTTCTGCAGCTGCAGAATTGGTCATCAGGGATAAGAGGGAGATCCAAAATCTCTTAAACTATTTTCGAGGGCGTTTGGAAAATGAGATGGTTCAGATTTTAAAAAGAGAACGAACTCGTTTATCTCATCTTATGAAGATATTGAGGGAACCAAAAAAAAAGATTGAGGAGTATGTTTTAAGAGTCGATGATCTGGTCAATCGGCTTCGTATCATAATCCAATGGACACTCGGGCGGCGAAGGGAAGGGATTTCTCACTTTAGAGGGATCATTTTCCTTAAAAATCCCGTTCAGCATATGAAGACCCTCAGATTCTCCTTCTCAAAGACTAATAAACGGTTAGTCCAAAGCATGAACCATATCATTGAAATGAGACGTCAAAAGGTTGAAGGGATCTTAGGAAAGCTGGATTCGTTAAGTCCTCTTTCTATATTGCAAAGGGGATATAGCATTACCCGCCAAATTCCTTCTTTAAAAATACTCAGAGAGGCAACCCATGTAAAGGAAGGAGAGAAGGTTGAGGTGAAACTCTTCCGAGGAGCTTTGATTTGTGATGTAGAAAAAATTGAGAACCCTTGACGATTATTAGAATAAAGGGATAGAATTAATGTTAAATGAAAGATTAAAAGGTAAGTTAAGGGTTTGAAATGCCTAAGGAAAAGTTTGAAGAGGCCCTTCAAAAGCTTGAGAAGATCGTCTCGAAATTAGAGGAAGGGGATATCCCCTTAGAAGAATCATTGAAACTTTTTGAAGAAGGGATCCGTTTATCTCGATTTTGTAATCAGAAATTAGATGAGGTAGAGAAGAGGGTAGAGATCTTGTTAAAAGGGAATAATGGGTCCTTGAAAAAAGAACCTTTTGATCCTTCGACAGGCTCAGGACAGACCCCTTCGACGAGATCAGAACAAGGCTTAGGGATCGTCGATGAGGAGGAAGAAGAATGAATAGGATTTGCAAGCATGGATATTAAAAAATACCTCAAAGAAAAAAGGGAGTTGGTGGATTCAGCCCTTGAAAAATATTTTCCAACCCGACCCGAATTTTCGAGGGATGAGGTTTTTCCAACCTCCCTTTATGAGGCCATTCGATATAGCCTTTTTGCTGGGGGGAAAAGGATTCGCCCAATCTTATCCATTGCTGCATACGAGGCGGTCGGAGGAAAAGGAAAAGAGATTCTCCCTTTTGCTTGTGCCATCGAGATGATTCATACCTATTCCCTCATCCATGATGATCTTCCAGCTCTGGATAATGATGATTACCGAAGAGGAAGGCTTTCCTGCCATAAGGCCTATGGAGAGGCAATTGGAATTCTTGCCGGAGATGCCCTATTGACTGAGGCCTTCAGGTTGATGACTAGCCCTGGTCTTCGGGATCCAAACCATCACCGTGGAGATTTGATCTTGGATGTGATTCATGAGGTTGCCCAGGCTGCTGGAATGCTTGGAATGGTCGGAGGGCAGGTCTTAGATGTTGAATCCGAAGGAAGGAAGGTCGATCCCTCTACACTCCAGTATATTCATACGCATAAAACCGGGGCCTTGATTCTTGTTTCTGTTCGATTGGGTGCCAAAATGGGGGATGCGAATCAGGAGGCATTAAAAGCATTGAGTCAATATGGAGAAGGGGTCGGACTTGCCTTTCAGATTGCAGATGATATTCTCAACCTTGAAGGAAAGGATGATCTCCTTGGTAAAAGGACAGGAAGCGACCTCGTTCGAAAGAAGATGACTTACCCATCCTTATTTGGGGTTGGAGAATCAAAGAGAAAAGCTAAGGAGTTGATTGAATCGGCTGTGGAGGCAATTCATTCTTTTGGGCCGGAAGCTGATCCCCTGAGGGAGATTGCCTGGTTTATCCTGTTGAGGGATTATTGAGGGATGGCGAGGATATTAGATCGAATCCATGGCTCAAATGATGTCAAGAAGCTTGACCTCGAACAATTGGAAGGTCTCTGTAGGGAGTTAAGGGAAGAGATCCTTTCTACGGTTTCAAAAAATGGGGGACATCTGGCTTCCAATCTCGGGGTCGTTGAGTTGACCGCTGCCCTCCACTATGTCTTTGACTTCCCCCAGGATAAGTTGGTTTGGGATGTTGGTCATCAATGTTATGCCCATAAACTTTTAACGGGGAGAAAAGATCAATTTCCCACTTTACGGCAATATAAAGGAATCAGTGGCTTTCCTAAGAGGGAGGAGAGCCCCTACGATGCTTTTGATTCTGGTCATAGTGGCACTTCAATCTCTTCTGCCCTTGGAATGGTAATGGCCCGGAAACTCAGGGGAATCGGGGGTAGGGTCATTGCAGTGATCGGAGATGGATCAATGACTGCTGGCCTTGCCTTTGAGGGGCTAAATCATACCGGCCATATTAAGGAAGATCTCATTGTGATCTTGAATGACAATGAGATGTCCATCTCACCAAATGTAGGGGCCCTTTCCTCTTATCTTAATCGATTGATGACAGGGCAGTTTGTGAACCGCTTTCGTGATGATATTAAAAATTTTTTAGAAACCCTCCCTGGGATTGGAAGGTCGGTCCTTCGTTTTGCCAAACAGGCAGAGGAGTCATTAAAGGGGTTCTTGATGCCAGGTCTTCTTTTTGAAGAAATGGGATTGAAATATATCGGTCCGATTGATGGCCATCGCTTGGATTATCTCATCGAGACCTTTCAGAATATCAAAAAGATGAAGGGACCTATTCTGATCCATGTGATTACTAAAAAAGGGAAGGGGTACCCCCCTGCCGAGGCCAATCCTGATCGTTTTCATGGTGTACCCCCTTTTAACCTGGAGAGAGGGGAGTTAAAAAATGGACATGACCAAAACCCTCTCACCTATACCGAGGTCTTTGGAGAGACCCTTTGCCAACTGGCAAAAGAAAATAGAAGGTTGGTGGCCATTACAGCGGCCATGCAAAGTGGAACTGGTTTAGAAAGATTTGCAAGAGAATTTCCTGACCGATTTTTTGACATTGGTATCGCCGAACAACATGCGGTAACCTTTGCAGCAGGTCTGGCTCTCGAGGGAATGAAACCAGTGGTAGCCATCTATTCTACCTTTTTGCAGAGGGCCTATGACCAGATCCATCAGGATATTTGTTTTTGCCATGGATCGAGGCGGAATTGTGGGAGAGGATGGTCCCACCCATCATGGCCTTTTCGATTTCTCTTATCTCCGCCACATTCCCAATCTCATCGTCATGGTTCCTAAAGATGAAATTGAGTTTCAAGATATGATTAAAACAGCTATCGATTGTCCTTTCCCTGTCGCCTTTCGATACCCGAAAGGAAGGGGGATGGGATTGAAGAGAGAGGGTTTGCCCCAATCCTTAAAGATTGGTAAAGGTGAAGTTTTAAGAGAGGGGAGAGATATACTCATTTTAGCCATTGGATCAACCGTTTACCCATCCCTTGAGGCAGCTCAGAAATTAGCGGATATTGGAATTGAGGCAGCGGTCATGAATGCCCGTTTTCTCAAACCATTAGATGCTGATCTCATTTGCCATTGGGCCCAAAAGACAAGCAGAGTACTGACCGTGGAAGAAAATGTTCTCCAAGGAGGGTTCGGGAGTGCAGTGCTTGAGCTATTTCAAGAAAAGGGGATGCTCTCCCTTCAGGTCAAACGGCTGGGTATTCCAGATCTCTTTGTTGAACATGGCTCCCAAGCCCTTCTCAGAAAAAAATATGGAATTGATTGGGAGGGGATTTTTAAAGGGGCCGAGGAGATGTTGAAAAACAAGCACTCGGAGTTGATTCACTTCATTTCGACGGAAGAAGCTCAACCATGAAGGGTGGTTCAGCAAACCCTACCGGCAACAGGATCCGAAAAGAACGAATTGATAAACTCCTGGTCGAGAAGGGAATCATTCAGAGCCGTGAAAAGGCGAAGGCTCTTATTCTTTCAGGAAGGGTGATTGCTGAAGGGAGGGTGATCCAAAAACCAGATGCTTTAATCAACCAGGAAATCCCCATTCAACTTCGAGGAGAGAGATCCCCTTATGTCAGTCGTGGGGGTGAAAAGTTAGAGGGAGCTCTTAAATCTTTTCAGATTGACCCAGGGGGAATGGTCGTGATGGATGTGGGAGCCTCCACGGGAGGATTTACGGATTGCATTCTTCAAAAAGGAGCCAAGAGGGTTTATGCAGTGGATGTGGGGTATGGCCTCCTGGCCTGGAAGCTTCAAAAAGATCAGAGGGTGGTAAACCTCCAAAGAAAAAACATCCGTTACCTAAAAAAGGAGGAGGTCCCTGAAGAGGTAGATCTAATCCTTATTGATACCTCTTTTATCTCCATCGAAAAATTTCTTTCTCACCTTCTTGAGTTTCTTAAAGAGGGGGGATTGATTTTAGGGTTGATTAAACCACAATTTGAAGTGGGAAAAGGAGAGGTTGGAAAGGGAGGGGTTGTAAGGGATCCAGGTTTACATCAAAAAGTTATTGATCGGATTTCAAAATTTAGCCGGGGATTAGGGTTAGAGGTCATAGGAGTTACGGAATCTCCTTTACTTGGTCCAAAAGGAAATAAAGAATTTTTTATCTATTTAAGGAAGGGGACCTCTCATTCTAAATCATAAATCATGAGTCCAAATGGGTTTAAAACTCCATGGGCAAATCGAAGGAACCTAAACCTGCCAAACTTTTCATGAGCCTCATTGCATCAGAAAATGAGATCTTTCATCAGGGGTTACAAGAACTTCAATTAGCCTTTGGACAGATGGATATGATGAGCGAGAGATTGAATTTTGATTATACCAATTATTACACAGAGGAGATGGGGAAGCCCCTTTTTCGCCATTTTATTACCTTTGAACGTCTCATCCTCATCCCAACGCTTCCTGATATAAAACAGACGACAAATCGAATGGAAGAAAATTTTTCGACTCCTGAGGGGAACCGCCGAATCAATATCGATCCAGGATATATCTGTTTAGAACATGTTGTTCTGGCCACGACCAAGGGATATTCCCATCGTCCCTATCTCAGGGATGGAATCTATGCTGATCTGACGTTGATCTACCGGAATAAATCTTTTCACCCTCTGGAGTGGACCTACCCTGACTATCGAAGTCCAGAGGTGATCACACTCTTTAATCAATTCCGGAAAAAATATTTAAAAGATTTAAGACAGGAGCAATCCCATCCATGTTAAAATCGATGACCGGTTTTGGAAGGGCAGAAGGGGAGACAAGCCTGGGGAGGCTCATCGTGGAGTTTCGCTCGGTGAATCACCGATACTGTGACATCAACCTCAAGTTGCCCAAGCGGTTAAGTCCCTTTGAAAATCGGATGAAGGAGCTCATCCGTTCCCAGGTCTCACGAGGAAGAATCGATGGGATCTTGAGGATGGAAGGTCAGGGGGAGGAAAAGATTCAACTTCACGTGGATTTTAACCTTGCCGAACAATATTATCAAGCCCTCCAGGCCTTGAGGCATAAACTTCAATTGAGAGACGAGATCACCCTGGCCTTATTGGCAGGAGCCAAAGATTTGATTACTGCTAAGGAGGAGGGAGGGGATATCGAACCTTACTGGCAAGAGATCCTTCCGATCGTAGAGCAATCTTTTAAAAACATGGACGAAATGAAAAGGAAGGAAGGGGAGTCCTTAACAAGGGATCTACAACAGCGGTTTTTTTTGGTCTCCCAGCAATTGCAGATCATCAAGCAACAATTTCCATTTCAGCTCAAGACCTATTTTATTAGGTTTCAGGAGAGGCTCCGGTCCCTTCTTAATGAGGTAGAAGTGGATTCACTCCGTTTTCAACAGGAGATCGCCTTTCTCTCTGAACGGATGGACATCACCGAAGAGATTGTACGGGCTGAAAGCCATCTTTCTCAATTCTATGCCCTGATGGAAAGGAATGAGCCTGTAGGTCGGAAAATGGATTTCTTAATTCAGGAGATCTTTCGAGAGGTCAATACAATAAGTGCCAAGGCGAATGATGCTGAAATTTCGCAGCGGGTGGTCGAGATAAAATCAGAATTAGAAAAGATTCGGGAACAGGTGCAGAATATCGAATGAGATTTACCTTGGAAAGCGTTGGTCCATTAGATCCTTTTCGTAATGAGAAGGGACTGGGGTTGGTCTTTATTGTTTCTGCCCCCTCTGGGACAGGAAAAACCACATTGGTTAGGGGGGTGATGGAACAACTGCCCGGTCTCAAATTTTCTATCTCCTATACCACTCGATTACCAAGACCCAATGAGAAAGATGGAGAGGATTATCATTTCGTCTCCCATTCGACCTTTCAGAGGATGATTCAAGAAAATCAGTTTTTAGAATGGGCAGAAGTGTTGGGAAACTTTTATGGAACCCCTCGCCCTGATTTAAAGAGGATGGAAACGGAGGGAATGGATTTGATCTTAGATATTGATCCCCAGGGAGCAAGGCAGGCCATTCAGGAGGTCGGTTCAGCCATATTGATTTATCTTCTCCCGCCTTCTTTAAAGGTCCTTAGAGAGCGATTGATGAATCGAGGAATGGATTCGATTGAGATGATTAAATTCCGGTTGTCCAATGCTAAAAAAGAGATGGAGGAGGCTCATTGGTACCACTATGTGATCATCAATGATCGAATGGAGGAGGCGATTGAAAAGTTAAAGTGCATCATCACTGCAGAGAGATGTCGAAGGCTTAAGCCTTTCATCCTTCAAGAAAATCAAAAACAATGGGAGGAAAAGAATGGCTCGAATTACTGTTGAAGACTGTCTAAAAAAAGTAGAAAGTCGGTTTGAACTGGTGATGCTGGCAGCCCGAAGGGCGAAGATGATTATGAAAGGGGCAAAGCCATTGGTGGAAACCGATAATCGACCCATCGTGACCGCCCTTAGAGAGGTGGCTGCAGGGAAAGTGAGGTTCATCCATCCCGAGGAAAAGAGGAAAGAGGTTTCGCCTTCTGATGATGAATCCTAAGCGAGGATCCAAAGAGTTTAGAAAAACAGAGGACCTTCAGGCCACGGGGTTGATCGCGGACCCGATCTATCACTATATTGTGATGACCGATCGGATCGAAGGCGAAAAGACCGAGAGGGATATCATCGATACCCCTTGGTTCCAACGGCTCCGGAGAATTTTTCAACTCCAAAGTGCTCGATGGGTTTTCCCTTCTGCCGAACATTCCCGTTTCCAACACTCCCTTGGCACCATGCATGTGGCCGGGGCTTTTGCAGAGCAAATCTACCCCTCCCTCTTCAGGATCTTTAAATCAGAACTCCCCTCCTTTCCCTATTTGCAAGAACTTTTACGATTAGCTGGACTCTTGCATGACATTGGTCATGGTCCATACTGCCACTTTTTTGATGAACAGTATCTTTCCCGATGGAAGATTAATCATGAGGAGATCGGTCAGCATATTATCCAGGAGAGGTTCTCATCGATTTTAAGGGGGGTGCGTCGAAGTCCACAAGGCTTATTTAAATCAACAGAAGTCCTTGATCCACAGCAAGTGGCCTTTCTGATTAAAAGGCCTCATCCCCATGAGGGGAGAGGACAGTCAAAATGGTTAAACTTTCTTCAACAACTTTTTAGGGGGATTTTTACCTTTGATAATATTGATTATGTCTTGCGGGATGCCTATATGACGGGTGTGTCCATTGGTCCTGTGGATTGGAAAAGACTCCTCTATTATACCTCCTATCGAAAAGAGGGGTTGACCTTGGACCGAAGAGGGATGGATGCCCTGGCCATGTTTCTTAATGCAAGGCTCTACCTCTATTCCAATGTCTACTATCACCGCACCACCCGTTCAATCGATCTTCAGCTTCAGGAGATCTTCAAAGAAACCATGGAAATCCTCTGTCCATTCCATCCCTTGAAAGAAATCGACCGATACCTTCCCCTTACCGATTGGATGGTCATGGAGAAGGTCTTAGAATGGAAGCGATCTCCATCCCCAAAAGAAAGAAGATTGGGAGAAAAGTGGTCTGAAGTTCTTTCAAGGAGGTTGAAGTGGAGTAGTGCATTTGAGGAGAAACTTACCTTAAAAGAGATCGAGGTCGGACGTCCCTTCTTTCTAAAACCTGAAGAGGTAAAGCAGAGGATGAAAATCTTCTTACCAAGACGACTTAAAAACTTAGAATTCCATGTGGATATGGCCCACCACGATCCAAGACCCCTTAATCCCTGGCATGAGTCAGAAGGTCGAGTTCTTCTGATATTCGATTCTGGATCCAAACGTGTCTCTCGCGAACCCCTTCGGAGGTTATTCCAATATATTCCTGCAAAAGTAGCCATCTGTCGAGTGTATACACAGACCCATCAATTTGACCGAGAAATTGATCGTGCTGCCAGAAGAGCCCTGGCCTCTGAAGGATATTTAGAAAGTTTCGAAACCAATGTTTAAAAACCTGTTGCGAACCACAAGGGGCTCTGTTATCATAATTGATAAGGGTTAAAAATTCCCTCATTTTAATTGAATCAACGAAAAAGGGAAAGGAACGATAGTCGTGGGGAAAAATGGATACCAGAAACAGGTCATGGAAATCTATCAATTCATCAGTGAGCATCTTTACTTTAACCGTCCAGATATGGAGGTGAAGGGAGAGCGGTTTAACTCAGCCATTTTGCTTAGCCTTTTGACCAGTTTGAAAAGGGGAAAAGAGCTCATCATTGGAGAACCGGGATTAGGGAAAACGACCTCTGCAGAATTTGTCTCTTCCCTCATCTATCAATTGCCTTTAGGGGTAATTTGGGGGAGTGAAGTCTCAGGACATCCTGAGCAAACAGAGGAGAAGATTATCGGTCGGCCTGACCTCGGAAAATTGAATCGAGGCGAAGAGGATGTGGTATGGACCAATTTTGCACAGATCCCGGTCAAAATCGTCGATGAGATCAACCGTCTTCCAGAGACCAAGCAGAGCATGATCCTGGATGGGGTCGATCGGGGGAATTGGGAATATTTAAATGAGATGATCATTAACGAGGAGTATTGTCTTTTTGCAACCGCAAACTATCAAGATGGAGGAACCAATACCATCATTGCTCCTCTCGTAGACCGATTCGACGTCATGGTGGAATCGAGGTATCCAGGCCCTAATCTATCCTTTCTCATTGCGAAGGACAGGCGGAAGGACCATCTTTTGAGACATCCCCAGTATGAAAAAGATCTGTATCATATCCTTAAATCTAAAATCCCCTATGAGAAAAAGATCGCTAAGATTGAAGAGGTGAGTAATGCCTATGGAGAATATCTCCAAGAGACCTTGGGGTTAAAGTCTTTTCGGAAACAGGATCGGGATCGAATCTGTACAGAGATGGAGAGTTTAGAATTGGACCTTGATGCCAGCGCCTTTACTCGAATGCTCTTGGCTGAATTGTCTTTTTGTGATCGTTATGGCCAGAAACGGGTAATTGAAAATTGTGAAGAGGGGTGCCATTATACAGGTTATCTCTGTCATCAAATTAAGAATTGTGCGTCCAACCGACTCCCTCTCTCTATCAAACAATATGCTCAGGGATTAACCTGGCTCCTGGACGATTCAGAGATTGATATGGAACATATCAAATCGATTGCCCCTTATACCTTAGCCCACCGAATCCAATGGAAGGAGGAGGTCCTATCTCAGAAAGAAAGATTACAAAGGGATGATCCCTTCCCTATCTTCCTTGCTAAAGAAGCTGTGATCGCTGTTTCAAAGAGATATCGAGAGCAGAGCGATCACCTCAAAGATGCATTGGCAGTGGGTTCAAGAATTTTTCAAGGAGATCCTTTACAACCTATTGAAGGCGACCATCCTCTTTATCTGGAGATTAAAAAAGATATTGAGGCTCGAAGAAGATGAGAGAATATTCTCACTCAGAGCCTTGTGAATCAGAAAATGAGATCCTCTCTTTCATCCAATAAAAACAATTTGATTTCCCCTAAAAAGGAGAATGGAAGAATGATAAATCCTTTTGAAGAATTTAAAAGCTTTTCTCCTTCTCCTCCTGACCTTCCGATGGATCAAATTGTCCAATCTGCAGAGGCCGTTATGGATCGAATACGATGGGGGTACGAAAAACTTTTAGAAGAGGAGGCCAAGGAGCTGGTATGGATGGTCCAATACAATACCATCATCAAAGCTTACGAGTTGGCAGAAAGATACATCATGGAGATTGATTACACGGCTGAGGATATTGAAGAATTTTGCTTCGCTTTAGAGAATACCCGGAAAATCCCCTATCTCATTCCAGGACCTGCAGGAATCTATATCTCTGCACTATGCAATTATAGCAAGGAAGAAGAGATCGTGCTTAAGCTTTCTGAGTTGAAGACAGAGATCAATCTCATTGGATTTCGGCTTCCCAAAGGGAAACGATTGATCATCGAAGGAGATACCGGGGACTTTACAGGCATTGGTCTTGAGGGAGGAGAATTGGTCGTAGAAGGGAGTGCGAAGAATTGGACAGGTGCAGGGATGAAGGGGGGGAAGATCCTAATCAAAAAGAATATCGGCCTCCATACCGGGGAATGGATGATGGGAGGGGAGATCTATGTGGGAGGCAGGGTTAGAGGGTTAGGCAATATCGTTGTAGGGATGGTTTATGTAAGAGTTTATCAGGTCTTTCCGGGAAAGGTAAAATATCCTAATCTCTATTATTGAATGGAATCCATTTAGAAAAAGATGGAGAAACAGAATTATCAATCACTCATCGAGGAGATCTGGCCCAAATTAAAGAGGAAGCATCTCTATCCTGAAATTCCTATGCCTCTGATCAAAGGGGCTTCTGAAACAGACCAGGAAGCAGGAGAGGAGAATCAAACGGTTGGGTTGGAGATGAAGCAGAAGCAGATGACCATCAACAGTGCATTTGTTTCTCAAATGAAGAAGAAGATGTCAGAAAAGAGTGTGATTGAGGCCCTCCTCGATCATGGGATTACCCATTATACTTTCTGTCCTTGGGATTTTCAGACATACCTCATGCTCTATTCAGAAGCAAAAAAGATCATGGGAGATAAAGAATTGGCCAAACAGGTATCCAATTACTTCATTGATGTCATTGCCAATACCCATTGTGTGAAGCATAGGCATACGGAGATACCTGAATTACACCGTCATCTGAAAAAGGGGATGGTTGAAGAAGTCATTACCTCTCTTTATCAAAAGATTTGGGGAATAGATTTGGGGATCTCACCCTCAAAAATGAATAAAGATCATATTGGGATTGTCAGACGACTTGAACGGATTCCTTACTTGGACCGTTCCCGCTGGGGGGAGAGTGTTCAAAGATTTGCCCGGTCAATCAAGCCTCTTCTGATTGAGGAAGAGAAACAGAGAAGAGGGGAGGAAGGAAAGGGAGATCGGAATCCCCAAGGAGAGCATGACCTTAGCCATTACTCCATTGAGGAAATTGATCAAGGCTTGAGAGATTATGCCCAAAAGACCAAGACTTTATCTGAATTTAAAGATGTAGTCGAGGATCTATCTGATGAGCTGAGAGGAGCGGGATATGGAATGGAAGGAGGGATGGGGAGGGGTCATGGGAACCCAATCGATGCTGAGGTCCTCTTCTATATGAAACTTGCAGAAAATTATTCGATTCCAATAAAGAAAATACCCTTGGAAAAGATTGGTTCCCTTCATCCCCACTCCCATTCTCCCTGGGAGGTCGGATCTCCATTTCAAGATGTTGATATCTGGACCAGTTTTGGGAAGATCATGCCAGGGATTACTCAGATTTGGAAAAAGAAGGAAGGAAAAGGGAGGGGCAAAGCAGAGGGTACTCCTGATTGTTTAATCGCAATCGACTCTTCTGGTAGCATGATCAATCCAAGGAAAAGTCTTTCCTATGCGGTCTTAGGGGCAGCCTGTGCAACCAATGCTTATCTTCGAAACGATTCGAAGGTTGCCGTCTATAATTTCAGCGATGCTCCAATGGGAGGTAAAGAAATTTTAGACTATACAGATCGAAGAGAGGAGATCTATCGAGTGCTATGCAGGTATTTTGGTGGGGGAACTGCCCTCGATCTGGAGGATTTAATGCCATTGATCCAGGGGAAAAAGAATGTGGATTTCTTCATTATCACAGACATGAAAATTACCAATCTGGAGGCCTTAATTGGTTTTTTTGGACAGATCCAAAACCGAGTGACGGCTGTCCACATTGGAGACAATCCCTATGCCGCTCGGTTTGAAAAGGCTGTTGAGAAGAAAAGGAATATCAGTCTATACTCTGTCAAACGTAAAGAAGACATTCCTTATATCGTCCTCGGAAAGATTAGAGATTATTTTGACCCCGCCCATTTAAAAAAATCTTGACTCCTTTCTAAGAATTCCTATAATTTATCCTAATTTCTCTTAAAGGGGTTAGCCTCTTTAAATTCAAAACCAATTAGCCGATATCCTCTTCATAAAGGAGTATTAGATGACCCAGGAAATCTTAGAAGCAAGATATACCCATGAGGAGATTGTCAGGAAATATAATTGGATTGCTCCAATTTATGACCTATTTGGATGGTTGATGGAATCCAGAGCCCGTCAACGAGCCATAGAGATAGCAGAGATTAAGGATGGAGAAAGAGTCTTAGAGGTGGCTTTAGGAACAGGACTCAATTTTGTTGAAATCCTGAAGAGAAATCCAAATGGTTGGGTAGAAGGGATCGATGTCTCAATGAAGATGATTGAAAGGGCAAAAAAAAGGATTTCAAAAATAGGACAAAAAAATTATAATCTTAACCTTGGCGATTGCAGATATCTTCCTTTTGGAAACGAAACATTTGATGTCATTATGAGTCAGTACCTCTTAGATATCCTTCCTGTTCAAGATTTTATTCCCATCCTTTTAGAATATAAAAGAGTTTTGAAGAAAGGGGGAAGAATTGTTCTGGTCAATATGACAAAGGGAGAAAAAAGATTTAACCAAATCTATGAAGAGATTTATAAACTTAAACTTCCTTTATTAGCTGGATGCCGTGGGGTAATGGCCCAGCCCTTTCTTAAGAAGATAGGGTTTGAGGACTTCCATAGGGAATTTGTATCTCAGTTTGGATTTCCCTCAGAAGTGGTCAGAGGGGTAAAAAGAAATGGCATGAGATAAATTTTAAACCACGATGTCCAAAAATGGTCAATTTATTTTAATCCATTGAACAGATATTAGGCATTTAGGTAAAAAAGGGATGAATAGGCCTTTTCTAAAATTAGGAGATTTTGGTTTTCAACAAGGTTTTAACAAAAAATGTGGGAAACAATTATAATCTTTTAATTTTATTCAATAAATTTAAAAGGGATCAGTTAGAGGAGGGCTATAACTGATCCCAACCAATACACCAAACGGGGGTGATAAAGGAGGTGATATGATTTGATGTATTGGCCAATCAAATAGTAAGACATAAAATACAAAAAATCAATATCTATTTGATTTTTGGTATAGGATTTGCTTAAAAAGACTAAGGATGAAAAGAATATTATTCACTATATTATTATTTATCCTAATAATTTCAGGAAATTTGTCTGCAGAGATTTATCAATGGATTGATGAGAAGGGGGTTTTTCATTTCACAGATAATATCTTACAGGTTCCCGAGAGCTATCGGGCAGAAAGTAGGAGGATAGATTTATTAGAAGAGAAGAGTTCGATAGATATAAATACGGGGTCACAAGATAAAAATAAATAAGAGCCTCTTAAAGATAGCTTGGTAAGGGGAGAGGAGTATTGGAAAGGAAAGATCCGTGAATGGAAGGCAAAGCTTTTAGAACTTCAAAATCGTTTGGAAACCCTAAGATCGAAGTATAATGATTTGACCGAAAAGTTTAATGATTCAAGGAACTGGGTTGAAAGGGGTAACCTCCGAAAGCTTAGAGAGGAGATTAAAAAGGAAATGGATCTTTGTAGAGCTCAAATAAGTGAGTCAGAAAATATGATTGAAAAAAGAATTCCTGAAGAGGCCGAGCTTTTTAAAGCAAGCACAGAATGGTTGAAGTAATATTTAAAAATCCCCTGTATAAAAATATGAGGTGAATGTAAAATGAACAAAGTATTTCAGAAAAATCCCTCTCCTCCGCACACCTCAAGGGGTATCCTTGCTATTGAAAAAAGAAAACATCCAAGGTTTAGTGTTGAACTTCCCCTCGATTATACCCGAATCAATGGGAAAGAAATGTATGGTGGCATGGTGGCCAATGCCAGCGAGGGAGGGCTCTTGGTTTATCTCCCCGAGAAGATTGAAATTGGTGCCTTACTCAAGATCGAGATATTCTATGTCAAGGGGTTAGAATTGGATACCATTAAAGCAGTTGCAAAGATTGTCTGGTCTGATTTAGCAGCGAGGGAGAGCTGGGGAGAGTATCGCTATGGATTACAGTTTGAACATATTGAAGAAAAAGATTTTAATCGATTGATAAATTTGTTAAAAGAGGTCGGAAAATAGGAGAAAATTAGGAGAATAAGATGAAAAGGCCCTCATTTGGGCTGGGCCGAAGAGAACCTTAAAGTTTTCGATCAATTGGTTGGTCCATTATCTCCCTTTAAACTTTAGGGTTCGGCTCGGCATAAGTAGGAGTGGAATGATCAAGTCATCTACAGAAAGCGAAGGGAGGTATCGAGTCCTTCTTATTAATATTGGCAATAATACAGAGGAAGAAAAAGACCTATTTTGTCATAATGTCTCTAAAAATTATAATATACCCTTTCAACTATTAAAAAAGATTGTTGATCGTTCTCCTGTTGTCCTTAAAAAGAATCTTACCTTTAAAAAAGCAGAGATCCTTTCAAAAACTCTTAAATCCTTTGGAGCCACAGTATTTGTGGAAGAAAAAAGTGATTCTCCACCCATCTACCTTGAGTTTCAGGAACTCGTCCCTCATCATTTGGAATTAGAGTCGTCCTCTCTACGTCGAGTCCATCGAGGGAGATGGGATGTATTGGGAAGGGTAAAAAATATTTCAGATGGGATTCTATGTGATGTTTGGGGAATCCTTCAACTCTTTGACAGTCAGGGAGATTTTATAAACTTTGAAGAAGCTCCTTTGCCCATTAATCCAATCCCTTCTGGAGAGGCCTCCCCATTTAAGATCATGGTTGAAGAAAATTCATCGATTCATAAGATCACCATTGGATTTAGGACAGCCTCAGGACAGCCCATCGCAGCTTTGGATAAAAGAAAAAAGAGAGGATGGGTAAAGGTCGAGATTGAAGAGGAAGAAGCCATTGAGGATGCCTCCCCCATTGATCTGAAAGAACATTCTGATCAAAGCGAGCTTAGAGGGGTGAAGGAGACCCCCGAAAATTCATCAACCATAAAAGATGAAGATCCTCTACAACTTGAACTTAAAAAGGATGAGCGAGAGGAAAAAGAGACAGTTATAGAGATCCTTGAAGAAAGAATCACCTTCAACACAGAGGAGGGCGTTTCAGAGAGGACCCTTGAACCTACAGAAAAAGAGACTCCCTTAAATCAAATCGAAAGTCCTTCTACTACAAATCCTCTCTCATTTCCCTGGGTAGAAGATTTTAAAAAGGCGGTAGATCTTTATTATCAGAACCAACAGGATATCTTTTCAATATGGTTTGGAGAATGCCGAAGGGAGGGAAACTTTAAGGATTCCCTCCATTCCCTTTTGACGATTTTAGTCCATGCCCGATTTGATCAGGCAGAACAGCCAATTCATGCCTTAGAAAATACACAAAGGGTTTTTAGACTTATCACATTTGACGCACTCCCTCTTGAAGAAATTCCATCCCTCGAAGGGACCTCTTTCATCTCAGGAGAAGGTTGGAAAGAGCTTTTCTATAGGGCCATTCCAAGGATTCATGAGATTGGGAAAGAGGTTCTTGAAAGGGGTAAATGGGAGGCCCCTGATTTAGAAAGATTGATTCAAGTCATTCCACACATGGGTCTTTCAAATAGCCGGAAGGCCATCCTATGGATCAATAAATTAATCCCTGAGGTGGTTGAGATCGATTTCACAGGAACGACTCTTTCTGTAAACGAAAGCATTTATAGGGTGGCGTCAAGATTAGGCATTGTAGACCCTCTCTTTGATCCCTATCAAGGATCCAATTCAATAGGAGATCAAAAAATCCAATCCTTTGCAAAATTGGTTTTCCCTCATAATCCAATGAGAGTGGAAGAACCCTTGGAGGGAATGGGAAAGGAGAAGGGAAAGGGAGGACATTGTTTTCCCAAACAACCCCAATGTGATGGATGTCTTTTTGAGACTTTCTGTCCTCGACTCTATTTTCATTTCAATCCTTCAGATAAGGGAATGAAGGTGTCACATTAAGGAAAGGGGTAGAACATTGAAAGAGGAGCAGAGCATCAAACCCCATATTGGGGTCGTCAACCTGGAAAGGAGGAGATATCCTCGTTTTTCAGTTGATTTGCCAATTGAATACCATTTAATTCAGTCCCCTCTCAACCAGAGAGGGCGAGCTCTCAATGCGAGTGAGGGGGGGATATTGGTTTACCTTCCACAGAAAATCGAAATTGGACAACACCTGAAGATAAAGCTCTTTTTTACATTAGGCTCTCAATTGAACTCCATTGAAGTGTTGGCCGAAGCGGTGTGGATGGATATTCATTTAGGGAAAGATTGGGGAGATTATCGGTATGGAGTGAAATTTATTGATATCTCTCCAGAAGATCTCGAACAATTCAAGAAATTCTTGAAAAGCCTCTCAGAATAGATCAACACGTTAATAAGCCCCATAGAAATAGATTCAATTCCTCCCTTGCCAAAATAAAATAGAAAACTTATAATGTTTGGCAAAGGAGTATAGAAATGGGCGGGAAAAGTAGTTTTCCTTATCGGAAGTATGACCGAAGACCTCATCCCCATATTGTTAAACAGATACTTGAAGATAGCGAATTAATCGAGATGATGAAGGAGGTTCTGATTCACGAGGGAAAACCTTGCCCCTTTTGTCATCGAAAATTGAAGAACGAACCCAGAATGAGAGAGATTTAGTCAAATATTTTCATCTGGGAATTCTCGAACAAATGAGAATTTGAAGGGGTTGAGGATTAAGATCTTGAAAGCTTGATCCACCCCCCTCGAAGGAATCGTAAAGGGAAGGGATGCAATAAAAATACCTGACCCAATGACTCCGGCAACCACACCAAGAGGTCGAGCCAAGATTAAGTCAAGGGTATTCCATTCGTCATTGATTGGGTCTTCTTTTCCCATCCTATCTTCAGCCCAACCTGTTGAATAAAGGCCCCCCATTAAAAAGAAGATGATTATCATGGGAAGTAATGCGATTGTAATTTTTTTCATTGGAAGTTCCTCCTTCTGATTTTTTTAAACGATCATTAAGAATATAGAAACCTTTCTATTAAATAGATTAGAATAACTATATTAATTTTTCAATTAAAATTTATCAAACTTATTAGAAATTGTCAAAACTTATTGAAATGGATCTCTATCCTTTCCATTTTAAAAAAATGATATGGGGCCTTTACCGGAACCATCTTATTATTAATGAAGAAAACCCTTTCACAAAAGATAATTTAAATATAATAAGGTGGATTTTTAAAAGATAGAGGTTGACCAGAAGGATTTCTTTGGTAATTTTTCTTAGAAAAAAGTTTACCATCGTTATTCATTTATGCAAATTTTTTGCCAAATAAAGAGGGATTGAAAGTAATTATATTTAATTGAAATTATTAAATAATTTATTATAGATCAATCTTTAAATTATAAAATTAAATATTTTTTGGGTAAAAAAGTTTGACTTATGGATAAAAATTGTCATTAAGAATGAACAAATTGCCAATTGAAGGAACTTGACAATTGGATTAAAAATCGCTATACCTACAAAGGTAAAAATGATAATTCTTAAGTTCTCTGAATGATGGAATGGACCTTACTTCTAAACTCCACCTTTGAGCCACTGAAAGTGGTTACATGGAAAAAGGCCATTGTGATGGTACTCCTCGAGAAAGTGGAGGTGATTGAGGAATATGATCGTATGATCCATGGGGTAAGTTTCTCCCTACGTCTGCCGGCTGTGATTCGACTGACTCGTTTTATAAAGAGAAAGAGTCCTATTATTAAATTTTCGAGGAGAAATCTCTATATTCGGGATCGAGGAAGATGTCAGTACTGCGGCACTTTATTTGACCATGCCGATTTGACTTATGATCATGTCATCCCTCGTTCAAAGGGTGGTCCTACAGATTGGACCAACGTGGTGACCTGCTGTATGGCATGTAACCTTAAGAAGGGTGGAAGAACACCTGAAGAGGCTGGGATGTCTTTAATTCGGAAACCCAAGGCTCCAATTTGGATTCCTTTATTACCCATGAGCCTTGGAATGGATGAGACACCACTCCCATGGAAAGAATACCTTTGTCTAAATCTTGGATCAACCTCATAATCCATCCCTCAATTAGGCCTTGATCTCTTTTACTCAACCTTGGGATTCATATAAGGATTAGGAATGGATATAGGGGAAGATTTGGATAATAATATTTCGCGACCTGGTGGGATAAACCAGATAGAGTCATTACAGAGAGGAAAAGAAGGACAATGAAAAGACTTTGGGCTCCATGGAGGATGAGTTATATCACCGAAAAAAGAAAAAAAGGCTGTTTTTTGTGTAAGAATCTTAAGGAAAAGAACGATAAAAAAAATTTAATTCTAATCCAGGGGCAATATGTTTTCGTCATGATGAATAAGTATCCTTATAGTAATGGGCATATAATGATTGTTCCTAAAAGGCATTGCCTTGAATTGGAAGATTTAGAGGATGAGGAGTTAAAAGATCTCTTCCATTTTTTAAAGATATCGATCAAGGTATTAAAATTATGTCTCCACCCTAATGGATTTAATATCGGGATAAACATTGGAAAGGCAGGAGGGGCTGGAGAGGATCATCTCCATCTACATGTGGTCCCAAGATGGATCGGAGACACCAACTTTATGCCTGTTTTAGGAGAAACGAAAATCATTCCAGAATATATAGAAAAGACCTATCTAACCCTCCAAAAAGCATTCTCAAATTTATTAAAGAAAAAGACTATCCCAAGGAAGAGTGTAATGCATCACTGAAGTGGTGAACCCTATTAGAATGAGGCAGGAATATCTCCGAAAATTTTATAAAGCAGAGTACCTAAAAAATTTTTCCGACATCACTGCCTAATTTTCCGAATAAGTGAGGCATTAAAGAAGAGTTAAATTTTTACTTGCATTTTAAAAAGAATTATAGTATATTTATTTTAAAAATTGGGTCTGCTGAAAAAGCGGGCTGTTTGCCCGCTTTTTTTTTAAAAAACAGATTTATCAATGAACCACCGAATTTCAAAAGAAATTATTGAAAGGGTCAACACATTGGTTCAACCCATCCTTTCACGCGAGGGGATGGAATTGGTGGATCTCGAATTTCAGAGAGAATCAAAGGGATGGGTTCTTCGTCTCTATATAGACAAAGGAGGAGGAATTACCCTTGACGATTGTAGCAGGATTAGTCATGAGGTAGGGAGAAACTTGGATATCGAAGATTTTATTCAAACCCCTTACACGTTAGAAGTTTCTTCTCCAGGCCTTAATCGACCCTTAAAAACTTATAAAGATTTTATGAAATATTGCAAACATTTGGTTCAGGTAAAGACCTTTAATCCAATTGGAAATCGGCGTCGGTTTAAAGGGAGACTTCAAGAAGTCTCTGAGGATAACATTGGGATTGAAGTAGATGGAATTTTATTCCAGATTCCCATATCCAATGTGGCAAAAGCCCATTTAGAAATTGATCCAGAAATGCTCCAGAGGGGGCTTTCGGTTGGAAAGGAGAGGTGAATTATGCCATCCAATCTTAACTATGTCATTGAACAGGTAGGGAAGGATAAGGGGATTGACCGTCGGGTGATTATTGAGGCCTTAGAACAAGCTGTGTTAACGGCCTCAAGAAAGAAATATGGCCACCAGGGGGAGATTGAAGTTCACTATAATGAAGAAGTGGGTGAAGTGGAATTGTTCCAATTTAAGCAAGTGGTCGAAGAAGTAGTGAATCCGGCCACCGAAATTTCTTTAAAAGAGGCGAGAGAATTGGACAACGAAGCACAAATTGGAGATAGTTTAGGTGTTAAACTGAATACAGATTTTGGTCGCATTGGAGCCCAGACGGCTAAACAGGTGATCATCCAAAAGGTTAGGGACGCTGAACGAGAAAATATCTATAATGAATTCAAAGATCGAAAAGGTGATTTGGTCAGCGGGGTGGTCCAACGAATGGAGAAAGGAAATCTCTATGTCAACATTGGGAAGGCAGAAGCCATCCTTCCATCGAAAGAACAAATTCCTGGTGAAACCTACCGGCAAGGGGAACGACTTCGGGCCTATGTCTTGGATGTCCAGAAGAATTCCAAAGGGCCTCAAATCATTCTTTCAAGAACCCACCCTGGTTTCTTGATCAAACTCTTTGAGATGGGAGTTCCTGAGATTTCTGAAGGGATTATTAAGGTTATCAGTGCCTCTCGGGAACCAGGAGAAAGGGCCAAGATCTCCGTTTATAGTTCAAACCGGGATGTCGACCCAGTCGGAGCCTGTGTGGGGATGAAGGGGTCACGAGTTCAGAATGTGGTTCAAGAACTTCGAGGTGAACGAATTGATATCATCCCCTGGTCTCAAGATCAGGCAAAATATGTCTGTAATGCACTCGCCCCAGCAAAAATTTCCCGTGTATATATTGATGAGGAGAATCGCCACATGGAAGTCGTTGTAGCCGATGATCAACTCTCCCTGGCCATTGGGAAAAAGGGGCAGAATGTTCGGCTCGCCTCTAAATTGACGGGTTGGAAAATTGACATAAAAAGTGAATCCAGAATGGAAAAGATTTCCAATGAAATCTTAGAAAGGTTTAAGACCCTCCCCTATATTGGAGAGGTTTCAAGTCGGATCCTTTATAATGAAGGGTTCCGCTCGATCAAAGAAATTGCTGAGATGGAGCCAGAGGAGCTAGGAAAAATCTTAGAGATGGAGAGAGAAAAGGTCGAAGAGATTATTCGAAAGGCTATGGACTTGTCGAAGGAAGAGGAAACCTCGGAGGTCAATCTGGAATCCTCACCTGAGATGATGGAGGACCCTGCTTTTGATTCAATAGGTCAAATAGAGGGAGTGGGAGAAAAAACGGCTGAAGCCTTAGAAGCCAGTGGATTTAGAACCATCCATGATATTTTGAAAGCCGATCCTGAGACACTTTCATCAGTCCCAGGGATAGGGATAAAAAAGGCAGAGAGGTTGATCCAATCTGCGAAAAGTTATATCGAAGGGAAAAAGGGATGAGAAAAAAGGGTCATGTCCCAATACGGAGGTGTATGGGGTGTGGAAAGAGGAGAAGAAAGGAAGAGATGATCCGCTTCACCCAAAATTCTGAAGGTAAGTTATGCTGGGAAGAGGACCATAGACATTCTGGCCGAGGATTCTATCTCTGTCCAGAGGAAGGATGTCTCCAGAGAGCAAGGAAAAAGACGAAACACTTGGATTTTTTAACCCGTAATTTTCTCGCACTCCATTTAAATGGGAGTCGTTAGAGGAGGTAGGAATGGCAAAGAGTAAGGTTCTTGATCTTGCCCGTGAAGTGGGGATGGAAGATGATAAACTTATCTTAAAATTGAAACGGATGGGCGTGAAGGTCAAAGAGAAGAGTCTTGCTGAGCAAGAGAATAAACCCTCCTCTATTGAAGAAAAAGTCATTGAAAGGGATTCTGAAAAGGAGATTGTAGAGAAACGTATCAAACCAACCGTAATTCGAAGAAGGACAAGAACCCTTGAAGTCAAGGCTGAGGCTCCGCCTTCTCAACCTGTCATGGAACCGATCTCTGTCTCTCAGGTCAGTGAAGTTCAGATTCCAAAGGAGGGCGAGGAGGTTAAGAAAAAGGAAGCCAAAAGTCGGGTTCTGATAAAATCCACTGAAAAAGAAGGATTGAAAGAGGGAGAGATACCCCAAAAAAGGACCACCAGGGGGAGAAAGAAAAAGGAATCCCAAGAATTGCCTCTCGTCACTCAAGAATCAGGGGTTGAGATGAAAGAACCCACTCTTCCCAAACCTGCTGATTTACCCCTTCCTCCACCCGTTCCCCAGGAAGTCGTTGGAAAGGAAGAGATGAAAAAAGAGGGGGAGGCGAAAAAGCCGAAAGAAATCCCGATTCAAAAGGTTGAAGTTAAACTCCTTGAAAAGGAAGAGAAACTGGAAAGGGAGAAATTAGAACCTCATGTAAAAAAGAAGGGGTTTATCCTAAAGAAAAAGAGAATTGAGGAGAGGATGGTGGTGGAGGAGGAAGTCATTGGGGATCGGTTTGAAGAGAAGGAGTTAGAAATCAGTCCAAGACCATTTAAACCGATAAAAAAGAAGGTGGCCCTAAAGGCACCAAGAAAGACTGAGGTCACCGTCCCTAAACCTATTAAAAGGATAATCCGAATTGCTGAGGTCATTGCCGTTGGAGATCTTGCCAAGAGGATGGGGGTCAAGGGAGGAGAATTGATTAAAAAATTGATGGAAATGGGAGTGATGGTGAACATCAACCAACTCATTGATACGGATGTTGCCTCTCTGGTGGCGAGCGAATTCGGATACGAGGTGGAAAAGGTTTCAATCGAAAAACAGGAGCTTCTCGAGAGGAAGGAGGACCTTCCAGAGCAATTGAAACCTCGACCCCCTGTGGTCACGATCATGGGCCACGTTGACCACGGGAAGACCATGCTTCTGGATGCCATACGAAAAACAAATGTGGTGAGCGGCGAGGCTGGAGGGATTACTCAGCATATTGGGGCATATAATGTTGAATTGGAGAATGGACAGGTGGTCTTTATCGATACTCCAGGCCATGAGGCCTTCACCGCCATGAGGGCGAGGGGTGCCCAGGTAACGGATGTGGTGGTCTTGGTGGTGGCCGCTGATGATGGGATGATG
>JBBIRT010000036.1:0-25000 GCA_037441725.1 Deltaproteobacteria bacterium
TGTACCCTACTCATCCCTTCCCAAAAGCGTTACCCCCGCTTCAGTGAGGCATTACTCAGAGTCCTAAAAAAGACTTGACTTTTAAAATAGAATTTTTAATAATTGATTCACTGTAAGTTGTAAGGAGTTGTTGTTTGGATCGTATAAAAAGCCACAAAAGTGATCAATCTATACTTTTGTGGCTTTTTATTAAGGACCAAAGGCTATTACAACTTACTTCAGTTTTAGAAAGAGAGGAGGTGAGTTGTAGTGGCCAAAGGTCGGGTTAAATGGTTTAATGAGAAGAAGGGCTATGGATTCATTTCCAGGGAGGATGGAAGTGATGTTTTCGTCCATTTCTCTGCCATTAAGAAGGAGGGGTTCAAAACCCTTTATGAAGGCGATGAGGTGGAGTTTGAAATCTCTGAAGGTCCAAAAGGCCCTCAGGCAACGAATGTCACAATTCTGGCATAAGTGGGATTCATAGAGCCTGTTAGAGAAAGGAACCTCAGATTTTATCTTGAGGTTCCTTTCTTTTATACCTTCAAAAAGATTACCAGGTAATCCCCCACTAAGTTGAAATAGCTTATTTCTGTCTGATGGCTGATTGACTGCTCTGATGAATGAGGCATAATGGTTGTTAAGCGAATGATTAAAAAGGATTAGAGAAAGGGTCTCTTCAAACATAAATAAAATATGGAGATGGAATAATGGCTGAGATTAAATCAACCCTGGAACTGGCAATGGAGAGAACAAAAAGGTTTACCCTCTCAGAAAAGGAAAGAGAAGAAATCAAACAGAGGGAGACCATACAAAAAGCCGCTAGTCTATTTCATCGATATCAGGCTGGAAATCTTCAACTAAACGAAATCCTAAAGGAAATGGAGAAGATGGACGAGGGAACCTCGGAGGAGGTAAAAAAATGGCTTCTCTCTAAATGGATTGATACCCTTTCCTTGGAGGAAGATCCTGAGAAGATTTTTAAGGCAATAGAATTTTTTAGCTCAAAAAAGATCGATGATCTCAAAAAGAATCATGATCTCCTCTTCTCTCAATATCAAGAAGAAATGAGCGAAGTCGAAAAAAGTCTGAAAAACCAATTCTTAGAAGAATTAAGAGCAAAAGGAATCTACGGGGGCGCCATTGATCCTAAACTTGAAGGAACGGAACGGTGGATAAGTGAAAAAGAGAGATTAATTGGGTCCTACAGGGAAAAATTAGAAGAGATTAAAAAACAATTAGGAAATCTATAAATAGGCATAAAAGTTCTGTCGTATGAATTCGAAGTTTTGGAGAACCCTTTCTTTCCCTTTTATAAATTCTCCATGACCTGGCAGCAAAAGTTCCGTGTCCAAGGTAGACATTCTCTCAATGCTTCTCTTCAATAGGTTTGAATTCCCTTCTATAAAGTCTGTCCTTCCAACTCCTCCATAAAAAACAAGGTCTCCTGTAAAGAGGGCTTTTTTCTCCGGCCAATGGATTGAAAGAGACCCCGGTGAATGACCCGGGGTCTGATAAATGGAGAAGGTTTTTTCTCCTAAATGGAGTTCTCCCTCTTTGAGGTAGAAATCAATTCGAAATTCTGGAATAGGTTGTCTCATCATCGCAAAAAGATACTTTCCGCTCTCTAAAAGGTATCGCTCCTCATCCCGATTCATTGTCATCTTGACTGACTTATGCATAAAGGCTTTGACTCCCTCGAAATGATCAGGATGGGAATGGGTGAGAATGATCAGGTCAATCCCTTCTGGAGAGATTCCATCTCTTTCCATTTGATGAAAGAGATTGGAAAGATGATGGAAATGGCCTGGGTCAATAAGAACCGTTATCGCCCCCCGAATAAGATAGGTATTACAATTATTTTCATAGGGGTTGTTCCAAAGGTAGATATAAAGATCATCGATCAGCTTCATCTTCTTCCCTTTGTGTGAGTGAATATGACTATAAGGTTAATATGGAAGGTTCGAATTTTCAACCAAGAATCTTCTCTCCTCTAAATAAAAAGTTGAAGATAAAAATTTCATGAATTATATTTAGCAAAATGGGTTAATGGGGAGGAAAAAGATGATTGTGAGACAATATGAGGTTGGAAATTTCTCAGTTTTCAGTTATCTGGTGGGTGATGAAGAAACGCAAGAAGGATTATTTATCGACCCCGCAGATGAAACCAAGAGGCTTCTTTCAGAGGCCAAATCTTATGGAATCAACAGAATTAAATATGTGGTCAATACCCATTCTCATGTGGATCACATCATGGGAAATGCAGAGATGGTAAAGAGGACGGGAGCTAAAATTATTATCCATGAGGAGGATGCATCTGGTCTGGTTCGAACCCCCTCCTACCTCCTTGAAATGTTTCGGGCGACACCCTCTCCCTCTGCTGATATGTTGGTTAGAGAAGGAGAAATCATCCAGGTTGGAAATGTTAAAATTAGAGTGATCCATACCCCTGGTCATTCTCCTGGAGGTATGTCTCTTTATTTGGATGGAATGGTGTTTACAGGAGATACGCTCTTTGTGGGATCAGTAGGAAGGACTGATTTCCCTGGTAGCTCATGGGAAGTATTGGAAGCATCCATTCGAAACAAACTCTATGTCTTACCTGGTGAGACTGTAGTCTTTCCAGGTCATAATTATGGAGTGACTCCCACATCAACCATTCAATACGAGAGACGACACAATCCTTTTGTACGAGGATAAGGGGTTCGATTCAGACTCAACGATAAATGCTGATATACCTGATCCCTGGGAGATAGACTCGTTTGAAAGGGACACAAAATACGAGATCCAAAATAAATCCGCATTTTATAAATATTAAATAAACAAAAAAGAATAGGTTTATTTCTGGATTGCCTGGGATGGAAAAGGCAACCTTGATTAAAAAGCTTATTGAGGCTTTAAAACTTTTTAACCCCGTAAGTTTTTATACGGATGAGATCAGAGAAATTCCATCGAGCATGCCTATCTCACAAGGCATTATAAAATTACTTTCTTAAGGATCATATCGCCAATGGCCTGGGATCCAGACTCTTTCCCAACCATAAGGTCCCCATCTCTCCTCCCAGTGCCCTGGGATCCAAACCCGATAAGGTTCACTATAATAATAACTTGGGGGAGGATAATATCCCCGATAATAAATCACAGGTGGACCTATTAAAATTGGAGGAGGAGCGATAATAATCCCGAAATGGCTCCGAGCGTGCCTATGCCAAGCGATGGCTGATCCAAATGTTAGAAAAATAGTCAGTGAAATAAGGGTAATGATCATGATCGTCTTCATTCTTCCTAATTCACCTCCTTTAACGATTTAGTAGATTAAAATTTTAATATTTAGACGTCATTTATTCAGTTTTTATTCAATCAATTTCATTACAGTATCCATGTCGAGCTTCTTGATCACTGCTGTGATAAGCTTAATAGCATGGTCAAAATCATCACGGTGAATGATTCCTGCATGGCTGTGAATATGTCGGGTGGGAACAGCAATGACAAGGTTTGGAACCCCACGACGATGAAGATGGATGGCTCCTGAGTCTGTACCCCCTCTCTCTAAGATATCAAATTGATATGGTATTTCCAATTTTTCCGCTGTATCGATGAAAAGATCGCGAAGCCTCAAATTCGGGACCATACTCCCATCCCGAATCACAATGACTGGCCCTTTCCCAAGTCTCCCCTGGGCATCCTCTTTTTTAACATCTGGAACATCCCCAGCCACAACCACTTCTAAGGTAAGGCCAACATCAGGATCAACGACCCATGAACTTGTGCGAGCCCCCCGAAGACCAACTTCTTCTTGAACAGTCCCTACCCCATAAACGGTATTTGGATGCTCTGTTTGCCTCAGATACTTAATCACCTCAATGAAAAGGGCACAACCTACTCGGTCATCAAAGGCTTTAGCTAAATAGGTCTTTCCCGTACCCAAGATGGTGAAAGGACATATCGGCACGATCGGATCACCTGGACGTATTCCTAATTCTTTGGTCTCTGCTAAAGAAGTGGCCCCTACATCAATATACATATCTTTCGGTTCTTGAAGCTTTTTCCTCTCCTCTTCTGAGAGGATATGGGGAGGCTTTGATCCAATGAGTCCAACCACATCCCCCTTTCGAGTCTTAATTACCACCCGCTGGGCTAACATCACATGTCCCCACCATCCTCCAAGGGTACTGAATTTGACGAAACCTTCCTCTGTAACCAATTTAACGACGAATCCAATCTCATCCATATGGCCTGCAAGCATGATCCTTGGTTTCTCCGCCTGGCCGTCTTTTCGGCAAACAATACTACCCAATCGGTCTTGCTCAATAACAGTAATCTCTTTAAGATGTCTCCGGATAATCTCTCTAACCTCTTGCTCATAGCCTGAGATGCCAGGGGCTTCGGTAAGCTCGCGAAGCAACTCTAAGGTTGAATCGACCATATAGAAGTCTCCTTTCTTTATGTTTAATTATACCCAAATAGGATAAAAATTCAAAGCATCTATTCCCTATTTTCAAGTAGCCCTAACCACCGAAACCAGATCCAGTTGACAGAACCATTGATTTAGAGATAGGTTTAAATTAAAAAGAAATGAGAATGGCCTTCAATGAGAATAGGTAAGAGATTTATAATATTTCTATTTACTCTATGGATAATTGAGCCGTTAATTGATGTTTGGCCTATCTTTCCAATGGATGAAGACGCAATGAAGATGGAGAAATTGTTTCCAATGAAAATTGGAAGTTTTCAATCTGAAGGAAAGGATAAATTTTATGATCGAAAAACAATTTATCGTTATATGGATGGCACCGCGGAGATTTACCATTCCTATGCGTTTAAGCATCTTATGGTAAGACGTTATGGGAAGCCAGGGGCTCCTTCTATTCTGCTTGAGGCCTTTGATATGGGTTCTTCAGAAGAGGCCTATGGTATCTTTACTTATGAGACCGAAGAGAAGGAAGTAAACATTGGTCAGGGATCATCATATGGAGGGGGGCTCCTCCGATTCTGGAAAGGAAGGTTTTTCTTCAACCTTTACCCTGACCGGATAGATTCTTTTAGAGAAAGAGATCTCTTGGAACTGGGAAAAGGAATCGCTGATTCCATCAAACAGGAAGGTCAAAAGCCAAAGATGATTTATGATCTCCCCAAAGAAGGGTTAATCGAGAGGAGCATCCGTTACTTTCATCATCCTCATATCCTGAATCACCATTACTTCCTCTCTCATGAGAATATCCTACGCTTAGAAAAGAGAACCAATGCCTTACTTGCCACCTATTCCTCACAAGAAAATGAGAGGACCTTTCTTCTCGTTATTCAATACCCTTCATCGTCACTGGCAAAGAAAGGATTTCGGAATTTTATCGAGGGATACATGCCAGAGGCTTTTCCCTTAAATAAGATCAAGACCGAAAATGGGAAATGGACCGTTGCTCAATCATATAAAGATTATGTGATCATCGTTTTTGATGCAATCTTCCTTGAAAAGGCAGAAAATTTGATTCAAACAACCCAAGAGAACTTAAAGAAGATCCAATGATGAAAAGAAACAGAATGATTACCCGGAGGGACTTCCTCAGGGGTTCAGTCTATACCGCCCTGGTGACTTCAATGGGATCGTATCCACCGATCAATACGGAATCTAAAACAGAAGAAAAGACAAAGGTCGTACTTGTCCGTGACGAAAAAGTGATAGATTCAAAGGGTCATATCCACCCAGAGATCGTTCAAAAGATGATTGACCAAGGAGTTTGTGCCCTATGGGGTGAAAAGGACCCTCTTCAAGCGTGGAAAAAGATCATTAAGCCCAATGATGTGGTGGGCATTAAGAGTAATGTCTGGGAGCCTTTGCCTACTCCAAAGGAACTTGAATCTGCCATAGAGGATAGGATTTTAAAAGTAGGTGTTCCAAAGAAAAATATCAGTATCGATGATCGAGGGGTGTTAGAGAATCCTACCTTCCGCTCCTCCACAGCACTGATCAATGTGAGGCCCCTGAGGACCCATCACTGGTCAGGGATTGGGGGCTGCATTAAAAACTATATCATGTTTGTCTCAACCCCCTGGCTTTACCACTCGGACGCATGTGCGGCTTTGGCATCCATATGGAACAAACCCTTGGTAAAAGGGAAGACTCGCCTCAACATATTGAGTCTGATTCGGACCCAATTCTATGGCCGAGGGCCCCACTTCTTCGATCATAGATATGTCGCTGATTACAAGGGCCTGCTTCTTGGAAATGATCCTGTATCCCTCGATGCATTGGGAGCACGCCTCCTCCAACTTCAACGCATTAATTATTTCGGAGAGGATAGGCCTTTAGATACAACCCCCAAGCATATTTTCC
Source organism: Deltaproteobacteria bacterium (assembly GCA_037441725.1). Lineage (GTDB taxonomy): Bacteria > Desulfobacterota > BSN033 > BSN033 > UBA1163 > JBBIRT01. The sequence continues at coordinate 6,311 of JBBIRT010000036.1, forward strand.
TGGCTGATCAGAGATATAAACTCGGGGTGAGTGATTTGAATAAGATTGAAATTGTTAAATTAGGCTGGATGGAGGGTTCTCTCCTTTAATGGGAATAGATCAAAAGCTAATGAAAGAAGGCCTTTTCGAAGGCATTAAAAAAGGATGGAACGGATTTATCTGGATGTTAAAGATTCTGATTCCCATCTCTCTTCTCACCACCTTCCTTGAATGGAGTGGAGTAATCCAATGGATCAACCCTTATGTGGAGCCTGTAATGAGTTGGTTAAAGTTACCGGGGATGGCGACTCTTCCCCTACTGATTGGGATCATTTCAGGAATTTATGGAGGAATTGCTTCGTTGTCAATCCTTCCTTTTACTCGGGACCAGACGACCTTAATCGCTATCTTCATGCTCATTGCTCACAATATGATTCAGGAAGGAGTGATTCAAGGAAAGTCAGGTCTCCATCCTTTAAAGGCCACTCTTTTCCGTCTTGGAGCTGCTGTCGCTACAGTTATGGTAGTAGCACAATTTCTTGACCCCACCTCAGAAATAATGGAATCCACCCATTCTCCTTTACCCATCTCAGATTCACTGATCCTTCTATTAAGGAATTGGGCTATTTCTACATTTTACCTTACGATTAAGATTTTTATCATCCTCTTGGCCATCTTGACCGCCTTAGAGATCCTCAAGGTCTCAGGTTGGATAGACCCTTTTTTAAAATCTCTTAACCTCCCTCTAAAGATGATGGGACTTAGTCAGAGGGTCGGTATCCTTTGGATGGCAGGAGCTTTCTTTGGAGTGGCCTATGGGGCAGCTGTGATTGTAGAAGAGGCTAAAAAAGGGTGTTTTACAAAAGAAGAATTGGAAAGGCTTCATGCCTCTATTGGCATCAACCACTCGATGATTGAAGATCCAGCTCTTTTCTTAACCCTTGGCTTGAATGCCTTTTGGCTCTGGGTCCCCCGATTGTTGATGGCCATTCTTTTCGTCCATCTTTTGAGAATTTTCCATAAATTTTCGAAAAGATTTCCTCCCTCTCATTAAAACTACTCCCCCATCTTTATAGAGAATTTATTTGGACATCCATGCATTTCATATGGGTAGTACAGAAAAAATGAATCCTGTAAGAGAAATCTTCTTTTATGAATTGAGTTTTGGTTTTAAAATCAGGATAGCCTCACCATTTCTTTCAATTTCTCTGCGCCCCATCCATCCTGGATGGTATTGTCCCTTAAGGTAAAGACTGATCTGGTCTTTATGATGGGGACTCCCGATATGCCCTGATTCTCCTGTAGGCAGAACATGGAAGGCCTTTTCCATGTTTGAAAGGTCTACGATCATCCGTTCAGAGACCCCATGCTTAGTATGGTATGGCTTCTCATATAAGTAATATCTCATATTCATGGTCAGATGATTTCCTCCTACGGGGAATGGCCCCAGATTCAATATCCAGGATAAGGGTTTTTTCTTTCCGAGGGGGTGCTCAAAAGTAAGGGAATGGATTCGACCCCACTTCCACCTATTCATATTACTTCCTACTTTCTCTTTTAATTCTGAGAACATCTGTTTCAAACTCATTTCAATAATATCCTCTAAAGTCCTTTGGCCAAACCAAGAAGAGGATCCCTTTCTGATCATCATCCTAAGGGCGCTTGGAGGGAAGGTAGATGTTTTTAAATATTCCAGAAAAAGTTCCTCTCCTAACTCACCTTTAAAGATATTGTCTATCATCTTTCTGTAAGTTACTTCAAACATACAGGCAGCAACACTCTCTTGATCCATATTAAAATCCCACCGAGAGAAGATCTCCTTCGCTTTTTTTCCCTTTTCGTCCTTGAATCGATGATCGAGGACTTGAACAATCTTTTTCACCAATTCTGAAGCGAGCATAGAATAGACGTCCTGCTGCATCTGTCTGAAATCTTCAATGGAAAATCTCTCTTTTGAATTGAGCCACTGGTGAATACGAGTAATTCTATCAATAGGCTCCCAATAATGGCTGATAAAATAGGGGAAATGATCACTAACAACTTTATTGTTTGCGGTTGCGATAAAACCCTCTTTCGGATTGATCCTATGGGGTCTTTTCTCAAAAGGGACATAACCCTTCCATTCATACTCATCCGTCCAACCTGGGCTGGGAAGAAGGCCTTCTCCTTTCAAGCGGATAGGGATCATTGCGCAACACCAGTATCCAATGTTTCCATCCACATCTGCAAAGACAAGATTCTGGCAGGGCAAATCCCAATATTTTAATGCCCCCTTCACATCTTGAAGATTCTTAGCCTTTGCTAAGAGGTAGGCTGCTTGAGCAGGTGATCCTCCTTCGGTGAAGCTCCATCTTGCTGAAAGGGTCTTTCCCATTGACTCTTTCGGATTATTGATCACAGGTCCATGTCGGGTCAAAAGGATCTCAATTTTAATGGGCTCTCTTCCTTTAACTCGAATGGTCTCTTCTCTTACCCTCATTTCCTCCCAATGATCTTTGACCCAGTACTGTCTTGGATTTTCCGGATTGATTTTTTCAATATAAAAGTCTACATCATCTACCATTACATTAGTAACCCCCCAGGCTACATGAAGGTTATGTCCAATAGCAACCCCTGGAACTCCTGGAAGGGCAAACCCAAACACATTCATCGTTGGACAAACCATATGAACCTCCCACCAAATGGAAGGGTTAGTCAGACCAAGATGAGGGTCATTGGCAAGGAGGGGTTTGCCTGTGGTAGACCTTTTTCCTGAAACCACCCAACTATTACTGGCTCCAGGAGTGGATAAACCTGCTATAGTCTCCAATAAAGCAATCGTTTTTGAAAATGAGGGGAACGATTTGGAGGGGAATCTCGTTTCTTCTGGTATGATGATAGGGGCATCCTCTGGCCACAGAGGAAAGGCTTCCCTCCACTTTTTTTCCCCTACCTTATCAAGAATCTTGGCTGCAGTCAGATCCGTTCTCCAGCCATTGCTTAATCCCCAACTGATCACTTTTAATATGGCCAGGTAATCTTCAGGACTCCATGGGTTCGGTCTATAGTTGAGAAGTTTAAACTCAAAAGGAAGCCGATTCGATTGATTCTCGATAAAGGTGTTGATACCGTCAGAAAAGGATTTGATTAAAGGATGGATCTCTTTAGGAATGGTTTTATTCATTCCTGCTGCTGAAATTATTCGGAAGAATCGATCCACTTCGATTAAGTCTTCACCTAATACTTCTGAAAGTTGGCCATGACCCAGACGCCGATAAAAATCCATCTGCCAAAGGCGATCTTGGGCCATGGCATATCCAAGGGCAAAATATAGATCTGGTTCATTTTTGGCATAGATATGAGGAATTCCATAAAGGTCTCTGATGATCTCCACCCTTTCATTCAGGCCTCCAAGAGATATCTCACCAGAGGTCTTTGGTAAACTTCTCCTAACAGTGAGATGAAACCAAAGGGTTCCTCCCACAGCCATCGTTAAAAGAAGGCCGATAACTATTAACCCAATGATTGAGAACCATCTTTTCATGATTCCCTCCTGCCCGAATAGAATAATTCTTCTCCTCACATAAAGTGATCCCCTCTATGTCGGAGGATATTTAATCTTACTTTGGTGTATGGATCTCAGGGTGACAATTGCCTTCGCCACCAGAACCTCACCCTCCGATCTTTGATCAAAGACCTCAGATTCTCCAACAAGGATTTGACCTCCCTCTCGAAGGATTTTAGATCGACAAATCAGGCTTGATCCAAAGGCAGGATTTAAGAAATTGATTTTAAATTCAATGGTCAAAATTCGATGTCCCTCGGGAACCAAACTGAAAGCAGCATAACCTGCAGTATGATCTGCCATCGTAGCGATCACCCCTGCATGAACATATTGGTCCTGCTGTCGATGACGATCCAGGATTTTCAACTTCGATTCAAGATAACCTCTTTCTAATCTTATCGCTTTATAGCCCACATCAGCAATAAATCCTCGTGAGTAATCCCTCTTTAAGAATTTTATTCTTTTATTCGGTAACTTCTTATCCATTAAATAGATGCCTCCTGTTCTTTCTTTTTCATATCAGATGGTTAAGATGAGGATAGAGACCAATATATAGATAAAAAAGGGGGATCGTCAAGAGAGAATTCAGTGGACGGAGCAATGCCCCACTCATTCGGGGAATCAGGCAGGGATGTCGTAGAAAATTTTATAGAGGAAACCTCAGCTTGTCCCATCACTACGGAATTCCCTAAGCAATGGAAGGCAATGATTTGTTGGAGGGTATAACTTTCACCAACCCCTTTTTGAAGTGCTCCGCTATATAAAATTTTCGGAGATATTCCTGCCTGATTCTAATAGAGTTCCCCACTTCATTGATGCATTACCGGACGGAGGATATAATTGACATTTAACTCATAAAAAGTTAGGAATGATTCAATGCTTAATACCAAAATTGTCTGAACGATTAAGAACTCTGGGTAGGAAAGAAGATGTTTTTTTCTATTGAGAAAGAATTGTTTGATCTTTTTCCTGACCTCACGATCGGAGTAGTGGTGGCTAAAGACATTGATAATACACAACCTTCCAGTGAGATTGATAATCTTCTTACCCTTAACATTGAAGAGGTGAGAAAAAGTTTTACGGTCGACAAACCTCAGGAACATCCAAGGATCAAACCTTGGAGAATGGCCTTTTCAAAATTGGGGATTTCAGGAAGTAAATTTCCAAGCTCTATTGAATCCATGGCCAGGAGGGTCCTAAAAGGTGATCCTTTCCCAAGAATCAACCCAGTAGTTGATCTTTACAACGCCATCTCTTTAAAATTTTTAGTCCCAATGGGGGGACACGATCTTGATACCATCAAAGGGAATATTTATCTCAAATTTGCTGAAGGATGGGAACCTTTCTTCCCAATGGGAGGAAAAGAAACTTTAAAGGTACCCAAAGGAGAGCTGGTCTATTGTGATGATCAGGAAGTGCTCACTCGAAATTGGGTATGGCGCCAATGTGAAAAAGATAAAGTTACAGAGAAGACAAGAAATATTTTTATTCCGATTGATGTCTTGGGTGAAGTTGGGGCTTTGTGTACCAGTGAAATCATACAAGAACTCCTTCAATTCATTCCCAAATATTTTGGGGGTACCCTCTTTTCAACAACCCTCACCTATCAAAATCCTCTCTTTGAATTTTCTTTTTAATTCCCAAACTTGGAGATCTAAATCTCTTTTACTTTTTGGAGACTCGTCACTATCGTTCAAATTGGTCAATCCATTAAATTTATTAGAAATAAAAAGGGGGAACTTCATTATTTCCCCCTCAATCACCTATAAAGGACAATGTATCGTCTTTTAAAGAAATTAATTAATTTGAACTCGCCCTTGTGGCATTTTAATAAACTCAGAAAAAGGAGCCCCGTATTGTTTCTATGGAGTAGGCAACTTTTGATACTCCTTTATACCCTCCTCCACAGTGAAGACGGCGCCACACTTCGGGCATTTAATCTTTGCATCCTTTGAAACCCCTGCGCACCCAATTGATAGAATTGTAAACATAGCCAATACCATCACTAAACTCACCCATCTCCTCATTAACCCTCACCTCCTTTCATCCATAATTAAGAAAAAATGAACATTAATTATAATGTTTTAATTTGATAACAAAAAACATATATTATGTCAAGTAAAAACTCATTCAATCATCTCTTACTTTTTATAACTTTTCCCATAATCTTCTATTATTGGATTCTCTTTTCCCCCTTATTTCTTCTTCTTTTTAGGTGCCGTCTTCTTGGTTGCCTTTTTCTCCTTCGCATGCTTCATCCCACAGGCCATCTTCTTTTACACCTCCTCTCATCATGTTATATGTGATGATATCTAATTTATTTATCCCCTTAAAATCCACATTTGTCAAGGATTTTTTTTAATGAACCTATTCCTTCTTAACCTGTATCTGAATTGAAATATATGAATTTTTCAAGGTAAGAAATTTAAATTTAAATCCTTAGCCTATTATGATAGCGTAGAATACATAGAATATTGAATCATTCCTATTTTTTGATGAGTTAGTTATAATTAATCATGCCCATTGGTCAGAAGAAGAAAGCCCTAATCCATATTGCCAAAGGGAATCTTCATCTGGACGAAGAATCTTATCGACAAATTCTTAAAGGTGTTGCAGGAGTCGAGAGTTCGGCCTATTTGACAAAAGAGGGTTTTGAGAAGGTGATGATACGATTTAAAGAAATGGGGTTTAAAGGACTCCTCCCCCATCCTTTTTATCCAACTTCGAAAGGACGACTTATCCCTAAAGGAAGCCCCCAAGAAAAAGAATCTATCACCTCCAGCCAATTGGAATTCATTTCATATCTCCTTGATCAGTTGAAATGGGAAGGAGGACGTTATCAGGCCTTCTGTCAACGAATTATAAAAAAAAATACCCCTACCACGAAGCGGGATGGCCAAAAGATCATTATCGGGCTGTTAGCCGTTTTGAGGTACAAAACTAAACCTATGAGGAGAGACCCATGAGAAAATATTGGAAGATCGTTATTACCGTGGCCCTGCTCACCTCCATCGTGCTCATAGCAATCAGCAATGAGTATCCTTCACCCTTCGTCGAAATGGAGGTAAAAGGAGTGAGACTGGATGTGTTCGGACAAAATCCTGTTGTTCTACTCGTTGACAAAGAGGGAAAAAGAGCCTTACCCATCTGGATTGGAATTCTTGAAGCAAATGCAATTGATAAGGAATTAAAAAACATGGCCTCTTCAAGACCCATGACCCATGATCTTCTCTATTCAATTTTGCTTCAGGCCCGTGTGAAGGTGAAAGAAATAAAAATTATTGACCTAAGAGAGAACACCTATTATGCCACGCTCTTTTTAACGATCGATAAAGAAACTATCGAGGTGGATGCCCGTCCCAGTGATGCCATTGTCCTTGCACTTAAATCTAAAACTCCAATCCTTGTCTCGACCAAAATTCTCAATGATCAGGGAATTCCCCTACTCCAAGAAAATGCGACAGGAGAACGGTATGGAATTCGAATCCAGGAACTTACTCCAGCCTTGGCCCCTTACTTTAACTTTCAGGGCCAAAAAGGAGTCCTGGTATCTGAAATCATACCCAAAAGCCCTGCCGAAGCCTCCGAAATTAAACCCGGGGATATTATTACTGAAATAAATCATAAAGGGGTTGGGTCGGTTAAAGAATTTGAGGAAATCTGTGACGCACTTAAGGAGGTAAAATCCATCAGCATCCTACTGTTCAGGGATGAGAAATTTAAAGAGATAAATTTAATTTTAAGACCCTAACCAGATAAAAACCTGTCCATTGCTTTGAGAGGAAACAAATCCTTTCGTATGGAGAGCGAGTTAATTATTGAAAGACTTCCCTGAAGAAGATTTTCATAGCCTCCCAGGATCGCTTATCCGCCTTTTCATGATAGGCTGCAGGTTTTGAATAATCTGTGCCAACTTCGGGCATGGTGAAGGCGTGGATTGCACCACCATAATACACCATCTGCCAATCCACATTAGCCTTACGCATCTCTTCCTGGAAAGCGAGGACTTGATCAGTAGGGACTAAAGGATCATCTGCACCATGGAGGATCAATACCTTCCCTTTGATTTTTTTTGCCTCTTCTCGGTTTGGGGTATCAAGGATAGCATGAAATCCCACCACTCCTGCAATCTCAGCCCCACTCCGTGCCAGCTCCAGTACAACACAACCTCCGAAACAGTAACCAATTGCCCCTATACGATTCAAATCAGTGAGAGGATTTGCCCTAAGGACATCTAACCCAGCAAGGGCCCTGCTCCGCATCAATGGTCTGTCTTCACTAAAAGATTTTGCAAGGGCAAAGGCCTCTTGATCATCTTGGGGGATGAAACCATACATGTCAAGTGCGAAGGCAACATAGCCCAAGCTGGCCAATCGTTCCGTACGCTCCTTTACAAAATCCCTCAACCCCCTGAAGCAGTGAACCACTAAGATACCTGGACGCTTTCCTTGAATAGAATGATCATAGGCCAAATAACCACTCAATAGATCATCCCTATGCCGATACTCAACTTTTTTTGTTGATAACGCAGTCATGATTTACTCCACTGAGGATGATAGTCTGAATCTAATGTCTAAAAGACGGTAGGTTCGTTCTTAATTCAGCATGCGTTTGATGATTGGAACTTTAAAGAATTGGACCCCTTCTTCTCTGAGGATAACCTCTTCTTCAGTAGTAGCGGTGCCTTTAATATTCCTCTTCTCCGCTTCTCCATAATGAATCTTCAAGGCCTCTTTGTAAAAATCAGAGCCTACATCTTCAAAATGCTTATCAATATATTCATGAATGATCTGGAGTGCTTGATAGGCCTGTTGGGGATCGATTTCTTTGCTTCTCTCTCCCCCACCTTTCCGGATGGTAAATGGAGAAAAGGCCCTTTCAATCTTGTTATCATTGCAGATAGGGCAGTGAATTTTAGATGAAGATTTTTGTTCTTCAAAAGAGGCACTGTCATGAAACCAGCACTCAAATTTATGGCCATTTGAGCAAAAAAGATCAAAAGCGATCATCTCTTCACCTCAAAACTAATTTAACATCTCTTCAGTAGATTGGCAAGCTCATTTTAAAAAGTGAGGTTGCACTTTCCTAATAATCCTTTATAATTCGATATAGGAATAGAAAAGAATTTAATGTTCTTGAAGGAGGTTCACATGTTAAGAAAGAAAAAAAAGTGGATGGTTTTTTTCTGGTTAATCCTCCTATCCTGGCTGATCCCTAATTTCCAGGGGGAGGCCGCCCGGAAAATTGATCTTATCGGCCAGGAGATTCCAAATTTCACGCTTCCCTCGACCTTTGACCGGACAATCCATTATAGCCAGGAGTATTATGGGAAGCATTATCTCATCATCACTTTTTTCCCAGCTGCTTTCACTCCTATCTGAACAGGTGAGATGGAGGGCCATCAGAGGAATCTCTACCTCTATGAGCGCTTCAACGCCCGGGTCGTGGGCGTCAGTGTTGATGATGTGATCACCCTAAAATATTGGGCCAAAAGCCTTGACCTCACCTTTCCTCTCCTCTCCAATGTGAGTGGTTTTTTAGGTGCATCCCTTGGCGTTTTACCTTCTCAGGAGATAAAAGGTTTTCCGGTTTTCTCGAGAAGGACGATCATCGTTGATAAGAAGGGAATCATTCGATATGTCAGAGACGGTTCCCCTCATTATAAAGAGATCCTCCTTTTCATTAAGAAACTGAATCAGGAAGGAGATAAGCCATGAAAAAAAGCACGATATTATTCTTCTTTCCACTCTTCTGCCTTTATTTGTTTTCGGGGTGCACCCTGATGAAAATGGGGAGTCCTCCAAAACCTTATGAGATTTCACCAAGGGGAACGGTCATCTATGGGGGTGAATTTGAATTTGGACTCCCGCCTCCGGGGTGGAGACTTTTTTGGCCAGAAGGAGAAGGCGAGAGCGAATTTGCTTTTGGATTTATGAAGATAGATCCAGGTCCTTTTCCATCCCAATCAATCTTCGCATATGACGAGGAACCTTTTGGATGTTCAACCCAATTTGAAGAACGAGAAAAGGAGTTTTTTAAAAGATTCCTCTTCAACGCCATCCTTGAGTTTCAGATCTTAGAGAGGAAAGAGGTCCAGGTTCTTGGAGGAGAAGGATTATTGGTCAGGGTGGAGGGGAAAGATCCAGTAAAGAAAGAAAAGGTATTGTCCCAAGTAATCTTTGGAAAACGAGGAGAGCGAATTGTGGCCTTTTATATCACCCAATGGAGGCCCATCGATGGTATTTTTGACCCATCAGCTTTCGAGGTTTTTAATCGTTTTGTTTCCTCCTTCAAATTTTTAAGGAAATCTTTTTATGAAACCTTATAGGATGGAAACCATGGCTTTAAATAAATCCCCTTAGAGGGTCCTTGACGTTGAGGGGACAAAACCATAGCATGAGTAGAAATTGGGGTTCCCTAATAATTCCCCACTCCCACCTTCTTTTTTAAAAGTTCGTAGTCTTGTTCTGAGGAAGCGAATACTCCAATATTTCCTAACCTCACATTCTTCAAACCGATGGTTTTTATTTCTAAATAGGCCTCAATCATTTCTGAAATCTTTGGACTTCGATACCGCCTCATCTGATACTCAGGGAAAAAGGCTAAAATGGTAAAGGGGATCTCAGGATCTAAATCAAAAATTAATTGTGCAACCTTCTTCAACTGCGGTGTTTCCACAAGACTGGGAATATATAGGGATAGGATCTCAAGGACAAAGCCCCTCTTTACAATCTCTTCAGGGAGTTTAAGGATATTCCGATTGAAACAACCTGTCAACCATTTATGATCTGCTCCATCATAGGCCTTGAGATCAAGCCAAAAGGAATCGACTCCTGCTTCTTTCAATGCATCGAGAGTTTGAGGGGTGAGACCATAGCCATTGGTTTCAATCAAAACCCAGAGTTTCGTTTCTGTTTTAATAAGGCGACTACATTCCATGTAGTATTCAGGGCAACAGGTAAGATCTCCCCCCGTGAAAGCTACAATATTCCGAGCAGGGCCCCACCCTTGGGGACTCAATACAATTTCTTTTTTCTGAATCACTCTGGGACAGAGTGAAGATCGTCTTCCGTACATCACACAGGCCCCGCAACAGCGACAGGAATCATGGGCATGAAAAGCGGTGGCCCTGCTTCGAGGTTCTTGGAGGGTCACCTCTTTCTCATACTCTTTACAGGCCTTTAAAATATCTTTAGGAGACCACCAATCCCCTTTGGCTACCTTTGTAAAATTCCAACTGTGACATTTTCGGCAGGAGAAGTTACATCCTGATTGATAGATGGAAAGATAGTTTTCTGGTCGAGAGAGATGAACCGCTGAGATCAATCGGAGTAGGCCATTATCCGTCTTTTTTAAGGTGGCTTCACAAGCAAGTGCTTTCCCTTGTCCAACCTCTATAAAACAACTCCCTTGAGGGTATCCTTGTTTAATTAAATTACATTTCATCATAAAATATTATCACATCTCATTTCTCCCTTGCAAGTCATCACCCTTGTGGGATATAGATGATTAAACCCATCGAGTTCTATTTAGTATATTGGTTAAGTGGAATCCTTGAAGAATGAAAGCCTTATTATTTGGGGGTATCTTATGGACGACAAATTGAGAACCATAGCCAATTGGATCCTCACATCGAAAAGATTGATCATTTTTTCAGGTGCTGGACTCAGTACAGAATCTGGAATTCCAGATTTTCGGAGCCCGGGAGGAGTTTGGGATCGATATGACCCTGAAGATTTTTACTTTCAAAATTTCCTCGCCAGTGAGGTCTCACGCGAAAAATATTGGCAGATGGCAACCGAAATGTATGAATCCATCAAACCCGCCCAACCCAATGCAGCCCATCTTGCTATTGCAGAATTGGAAAGAATGGGTAAGCTCGACTGCGTGATCACACAAAATATTGATGGCCTTCACTTTAAGGCTGGAAACTCTGAAGAGAAAGTTATCCAGCTCCATGGGACGGTAATATATGTATCATGTTTAAGCTGTAAAAAGAAGTATGATCGAGACGAAATTCAGGAACGGATCAAAAGAGGAGAAAGGGCCCCTCGTTGTGATGACTGTGGTGGACTCCTTAAGCCTGCAACCATCTCCTTTGGACAATCCATGCCTGAAAAAGAAACTCATGAGGCCTACTATCGATCTTCAATCTGTGATCTTTTTATTGTCATTGGCTCTTCACTGGTAGTTCAACCTGCCGCATCCATGCCATTGATTGCAAAACAAAATGGGGCAAAATTAGTGATCATTAATCGTGACCCAACCCCTCTTGATCACATGGCTGACCTCGTCATCTATGGCCTTGCAGGACCCACCATGGCAAACATTTTGGAGTATGTGAAGAAAGAATAAACAACTTAAATTCTAATTCGTTAATTCCCACTCCTCTAATCAGATGGACATTTTATTACCAGTTGACAGTAATTTGGCACTTTTTTGTGCATAAATCGATTAAAAACAGAAGGAAAATATGTAAATTCAAATAATTATCAATAGGCAAAAATTGGCACTTATTTTGCTTACTCTGTGATGAAATAATATTTCAATCCAAACCACCCTAATAAGATTATGCAAAAATTAAAATTAATAGCTCGGTTAATTTTAAGAATCATTTTTTTTGTTGTAACCACATTCTTCCTGATGAATTGCTCAAACATTGATCAAATGATTCACCCTGATGAAAAGACATCTCCCCCGACATGGCCATCTTATGAACAGCTCTTAAAAGAAGATTATAAAGGTCCAAAGGCAAGGGTAGTAATCATTAGATTCACTGATAAATCAATAAGTGGTAAAGAGACCAGTCAGGCAGGAGATGGAATTACTGAGATGTTACGCAATGCCTTGATGGCAACGAATCGATTTATTGTCCAAATCCGGAGATCATCCGAGGATAGCGTAAGAGTTCAAGAGATGGGAGAAGGCGGTCAAATAAAAAAAGAGGAAGAGATTGATCTCATGGTTGAGGGATATATAAAAGAATTTAGTCATGGTATTGCAGGAGCAGGAGAAGAGAAGGGGGCTTCTTATATAACTATTTTTATTACCTTAGTGGACCCAAGGACAAAGCAAGCTCTTGATGCAAGAAGGGTAAAGGGAAAGGCTATTGATTTCGAAGGAACAACAGGGAAAGGGGGAGGAAGATTACCTGAAGTATTTAAAATTTTCTCAAAGACACCGATGGAGAAGGCCATTCGCCTCGCTATTGAAGAGTCAGCAAGCTTTATTGTTGCAAAAACACCTCCTGAGTCCTACCGGGTCCCTCCCCCCTCTCCACCCAAAGAAGTTCCAAAACCTCCACCTATAAAGCAACCAGAAGTGATAACATTCCCTCCTCCACCAACAGCACCACCTGAACCTCCAAAACCTTCTTTTCGATCTACTCAAGTGGTCTGGGACAATGTAAATTTGCGTGAGGGGCCAGGGACAAATTTTAAAGTGATAGGCAATGTTAGAAAGGGAACTTCATTAAAAATCATCGAGATAAAGGGAGATTGGTTACGTGTTCAGCTTGAGAATGGAAGTGAGGCGTGGATTATCAAATTAGCAACCTCTGAGACTCCAAGACCCTCTCCTTCTCATGCACCTCCTCCAAAACCATTGCCAATGTAATGGGGCATAAAAGACTTTTTCGGAGGGAAAATGCAGTTCTGCACAAGTTGTAATATTGAATATGAAGAGGATAAAAAATATTGTAAATATTGTGGGGATCCCCTCATTCCAAAAAATGAATCCTTATCAACTCCTAAAAGGCTTAACACCCAGGGAGAAAGTGGAACTAACGAAAAGGTGTATTGCCCTCATTGTAAGCTCATTTATGAATTTGGGAGCACCTGTATTCAATGTGGTTCACCCCTGATCCGACAAAGCTTAGCTTCTATAAAAGAGAAGTTACAGCCTGGCTATTCCCCTCCAAGTGAAGAAAAATCTCTTCACAAAAAGAGTTCTCAACCACAAATAGAAACATCCTCTCATAAAGTTACTTGCCCAGCATGCAACCTGACCTATGAAAATGGAAATTTCTGTATTCGTTGTGGCTCGGCTTTGATAGAACAGATTTCTAATCAGGTAGAAAAAGAGAGCGATTCTGTATCCAGCCCTGTGGGAGAAAACTCTCCTCAACTCCAGACAGCTCAGAAACAGTTGATTCAAATTCCACGAAAAAATCTTATCTGTCCCCAATGTCGAATCATTTATGAAAGGGGGGAATCCTGCGTCAGATGCGGTTCTCCCCTGGTCTCACAAACTTCATTGATGGAAGAAAAATCTGGATCAACTGAATCTCCAGAGACACAGCCTTTAATCCTTCAGCCCGAAGGTGAACTCTCCTCCGAGGCTTCCTTGACTCCTCCCTCCTTCGTTGAAGAAAGGGAGTCTTCTCTCATCGACCAGATAAAAAGGAAAGAGACAGAGACCGTACAGGCACCTGAGGTTGAAAAGAGAAAAGAACCTCTTCAGGCTAAAACATCTGACCAAAAGTCCCTTAAGAAATCGACAGAGGAATTTGAAAGGGCTTTAGTCTCTCCTAAAAAAAGAAAAAGAGATTATCGTCGCTTATTCCTTGAGGTGAGTAGTGTTGCCATGATAGTCATTGCAGGGGGATACTTCATTTGGTCAATCTATACTTATATGACCAATAAATCTGAACCCCTCCCTACCGTCTCAAAAGAAGAAGCTGTTTCTCCCCAGATAAGTTCTTCCTCGATCCAATCCTCAGCGCCAATAACAGGGTCAGAAGAGACTCAAAATAGTGGGATAGGGGAAGATTCCGCCAATAGAAAGGGGCAAATACAAGACCCCTCTGTTTCTTCGATAGAAGCTCAGGAGATTGAAAATATTAAAGTCCTCCTTGAAAACATCCGCAAGGCCAACTTACAAAAGGACATTAATCTTTTTCTATCATGCTATGCAACCGATTTTAAAAACCGAGAGGAGAAAAAGAAGGCAACCCTCACCAGTTGGAAAAATTTTAATTACCTTGACCTTTCGTATGAATTAATAGATCCTTCAATTTCACTCGATTCAGCTAAAGCAAGAGTTGAATGGTTGATTAAAATCTCCCCAAAGAACAGAGGTCCATCCCAGGAGATCAAGACCCTTCTTGATGTCATATTAAAGAAAGAAGAGGGTAGCTGGAAAATAAAAGAAGTGAAACAAGTAAGATGATGGAGGATTAACTATTTTTATTAATCTACAAATCCTTCCGATTGAATCTTACCTGAATCATTAAATTCAATATAATATACAAAAGGCAACCGAATCCCTGGGGAAAAAAATCTTAAATCCATAAATTCCACTCGGTGTATCCCATTCTTAGAATTCACCGACCTCACTACTGGAAAGCGGGCAAACCAGTAATAAAATTTCACCCCTTCTGTGTTTAAGGCTTTCTCAACCCATGGCGAGTTTTGAAATTTTGGATAAGGCTGAAAAAGAATCTTATCAGGAGGCTGATAAAGTTTTTTTAACCTTTTTAGAAGAATAGAAAAATCTGGAGGAGAGCCCTCTTCTTCATCAATAGAATGAAATGACTCTTTCAAGATCAAATCTACAAATCCCTGATAAACTCTCTCTTCTGTTTCTACATGGTTGGCCCATCGAAATGGAGACAAGGGTTGAGGAAGGGAGGCCACTTCGATTACTACTTCATTTATTTCCCTCGCAAAGGTCTTGGTCAAGGAAACCGCATGATGGTGCTGGATCCAGCAAAAAAGGATATAGAGCACTAAACCAATCAGACTCCCCCGGCATATCCATCTTGCCTTTTTCTTTAGAAAAAGGCTAAAAGCCCATGGCAAGGTGAGGATCCCAGAGAAAATGAGGTCGATAATAAAAACGAGATCCCACGAAAAACGATGCTCAAAAAAGGGCGAAAAGATCATGGTCCCATAAGAGGTAAGGAGATCGAGGATCACATGACTAATCAGAACCAGAAGGCATATCTTGTAAAAATCCCAAAAATAAGGTCGCTTTGAAATTTTAACAAAGACCCAACTGAAAAAAAGTGCATAGAATGGGATTAATATCAGAGAATGGGTAAAATCCCGATGATATTTGAGATAAAATTGGTGGTTGAAGAGGCCAAGGACAAAATCAGAGTCCGGAAATGACCCCATCGCCAGCCCTGCGGTCATACCCCAATTTCCCAATCTCTTTTCATCGATAGCCTTGGCAATGACAGCGCCCGTAAGGGTATGCGTGAGTGTATCCATAGATATTAATGTTAACTTCTAAAAGGCTTTTATACAAATAGAAACATTGGGAATAAGAAACTAAAAGCACAAAGCCAAACGTCATAAGTACTTTTTTTTAAAGTGCTCAACTCCTTCCCGATAAGGCTTCCCTAATTAGGTACATTTCTTCTTAGACTTGCTCTTTAACTGGTCGAGCCCATCATAAAACTTTATCAGTATTAAGTAGACCTTTTAGATAGGGTTTATAGAAAGGATAGAAATAGATAATCATTGAATATCCCCAATGATTTCCTTGAAATTGTAAAGAGGGTGAAAGTGAATATGCCCAATCAGATCATCAACTCTAATGTGAGGGGATTTAAAGGAAGGTCTCTGGTTTGGGAAAGGACCGGTCCATCAGACAACAGGCTCTTCATAAAATCGAAATCTTCCAGACTTATTGGGCGAGAATTTCTTTTGGCCATCATTCTGGCTATTGCCATTCTTGGAATTGCCTCTCTAATCATTATAACTAAAATACAAAAGCGAAAAGTTACCCAAGAAAAATTTAACTTCAGTCAGGAATGAGGGGTAAAGGTCAATCCAAATGATAATTTCTGCCAAAACTATGGGGAAAAGTTGGGATAGAAAAATAAGGATGGGTTGGTCTAAAGCAGTTCTTTAATTCTTCATCAGTTAGACCTGCATCCTTAATGATGGCCTTAAGGGTATATGGGTTGAGTCTTTTGTGGTCAGGAAGGATTATGTGATAAACACCATCAGACATGCCTATGTTGCTTTCCTCAGGTGACAATTCGGAAGCCTGCTTTACTGAATGCCCTGACCGCTCGTTCTGCAGAAACATCAGTGAAAAGCACGTTAAATTGAAACCTCTATCTGATATACAGTAGAATCCTTTGTTTCCTCAGTGACCATCTGCAGATAGGTTTGGATGGCATCCTTTATGTTTTCCATTGCTTCTTCAAGGGTGTCCCCTTGGCTATGGCAGCCAGGGAGGACAGGGCAGTGGGCATCGTATCCATATTCGGTTTTATTGATGACTACCGGATATTTCACAATTTAAATTTGTCATAGAATTAATGGAACTGTCAAACAACGGAAAGCTGATTGTTACCTTGAAAATACCGAGTTCCGATTAAGCAGCCAGATCTAAAGGTTCAAGGATAACCTTATATCCCAGGCCGTTTAATCGTTTGACAAAATGGTTCGTGATAGATTTGAGATTTAATCGATCAAAATGGTCGGCTCCCAATTCATAATAAGGAATCCTTTTCTTGAGAATATGATAGGCAATAATCAAAATGGCATGACCCACGGCCACATTTGCCTTCTTCTTCCCCTTCCGACGAACCATCCGATGAAACAGAGCACTGAGATAAGTTTCTTTCGCTCGAGAGACTGCCCAGGAAGATTCCACAAGCCCCCGCTTCAACCATTGACTTCCTTTTCGAACCTTTCCACTCTTCCTTTTGCCAGCACTCTCATTGTTGCCAGGACAAACACCCGCCCAAGAGGCCAGATGCCGATGATCCGGGAAAGGGCTCATATCAACTCCAATCTCAGAGATGATCACCTCAGCAATCTTCTGATCCACCCCGGGGATCGTCCTCAGAAGCTCGATCTCCTCCTGAAAAGGGACGATACGGTTCTCCACCTCCTGGGTCACCCTCTCAATGGCCTCATCCAAAAAATCCAGATGAGACAGAATCTGCTCCAGCATAAATCGATGATGAGGACGAAACCTTCCCTGAAGGGCCTCTCTTAGAAGGGATAATTTCTTTCGCAATTTCCCACGAGCCAGATCAGCCAACACCTCAGGCTCAGTACTGCCCGAAAGAATGCCTTCAAGCATGGCCCTGCACGAAACCCCCATAATATCAGTGGCTACCGAGGAGAGTTTAATATTGGCCGACTCCAGAAGCTTCTGAAGCCGATTGATCTCCCGAGTCCGCTCATCACTCAAAGACTTCCGATACCGAGTCAGATCTCCAAGATCTCGAATCGGCTCAGGAGGAATAAAACTCCCCTTGAGGAGTCCATGAGCCAAAAGATCTGCAATCCACTCACAATCCTTGATGTCTGTCTTCTTTCCGGGAACCGCCTTCAAATGAGCCGCATTGACCAACAGAACCTCAAAGTTTCCCTCCAGAAGATTGAAGATCGGCTTCCAATAGACTCCTGTACTCTCCATGGCAACATGGGTCACTCGATGGGCCAAAAGCCAATCGTGAAGGACCATAAGATCCGAAGTCATCGTCCCAAAAGTACGGACCTCTTTTTTGACCTCCTTCCCATCCCGGATAATAAGACAGGCCACCACCATCTTCTTATGAACATCCAACCCACAACACCTTTTGTAAATAACCTCCATCGTTCTCTCCTTTCTCAGTTATCTCCAGGGGATGTCCTTGTGATAAAGAGTTTACCTTGTGTGCTCCCTCCCGGAGGGGCAACAGTTTGGGGTGCCCTAAGACATCCAGGTAAAGTTACGTGCGGGCTTGGGGGCACCAAACATAAGCCGACCTTATGCCATGAAGATAACCTGAGAAAGGATTATACCATAAATCAATTTTCATCGTTCGTGGGTGACCAAACGGTCATGGGGAGTTACGGAATAATCATTTCTGGACTTTTTGTAAAAATCATTTATGGACATATCGTCGTAGAAATGAGGGGGGGTTGGGGGGAGACTCATAAATTGTGGAAGATGAGGAAAACGTTTCTAAGGTTTTAAAATCTGGTCTCATTTGTCTCTTTGGCGTGGGGACTTCTTTTTGCAGTGCGTTTTGTTCGAGACCGGTTTTAGTCCCTCGGTTTGAAATGGGTGATTGGGGCTGGAGTTTTTTGATTCCCCTGAGCCATCTTTGGGCTAACTCCAAGTGGGCTTTGCGTAAGGAGGGCTTTAAAGATGGCCATGAAGAGTTGTTTCTATTGTGGGAAGATCTTTGTTCCGAATTCAAGGGTAGGGAA
>JBBIRT010000037.1:0-24748 GCA_037441725.1 Deltaproteobacteria bacterium
CAGGATCTTTCCTCATTTATCTCTTCGAAAAACTTCCCTACCAACACCAATAATTCCTTTCTTCCACTTTGTAAGTGTCCTGATATTTAACAGGGAAGAAACCAAATAAACCAGAAAAACCAGATAGACTAAATAAACCATACAGATCAGTCAGACCTCCTGACTCAATTTTTGAGTCAATTCCTATTTTAATCCCCTCTTTTCCACTTACGAAGTGGCCACTTCGTAAGAGAATTATTTGTTCAAGGGCTATCAATAAATCTTCATAGGTCAATCGAATACCTTCTCTCAGGGGAGTCCTAAGTTTCCATCCCATGATCTCCTTACCTGTCCTGATGTTAATAAACCCATGAGGAGTTATGAACTCCTGATATAGGGTGCCTGTTCCCCAGACCTCAACGAACACTGCTGGTTTGGTGGGTCTATCAAGCTGGAGGATACCCTAATGACCAGGGAGAGGTTTGACCTCTTCAGGTTTTTTAAAAAATCATGGGTTGAGACTATTCTTATGATTTGATAGCTTCCGAATCACATCTTGACATTGTCGGACCTCTTCAAGGTTTTTAATATCTGCCTCAACCATGATTTTGATTAACTCATCAAATTTTATCTTAGGCTTCCAGCCAAGTCTCTTTTGAGCCTTTGAGGAATCGCCCTGAAGAGATTCAACCTCAAGAGGGCGGAAATAGCGATGGTCGATTTCAATGAGCACATCTCCCACGTGGAGGTGTAGGGGGGGAGATTTGAGACCAGAGGCATGAGGAGATGCCGGATTTTTTAAGGATGTCGGCTGGAGGTTGGAGGCAATCGATTTAACAAAACCTCTTTCTTCAGAGCCTACTCCCCTCCATTCGAGTTCGATACCAGCATGGGCAAAGGCAAGATTGACAAACTCCCGAACTGAATGGGTTTCTCCTGTGGCAATCACATAATCATCAGGTCGTTCCTCCTGGAGCATGAGCCACATCGCTTCAACAAAATCAGGAGCATAACCCCAATCCCTTTTTGCCTCAAGATTTCCAAGGTAAAGCTTATCCTGTAGACCATAAAGAATTCTGGCTAAGGCCTTGGTCACCTTTCGAGTGACAAAAGTCTCCCCTCTTCGGGGAGATTCATGGTTAAAAAGGATGCCATTGACCGCAAACATCCCATAACCTTCCCGATAATTTTTTACCATCCAGTAAGCATAAACCTTGGCCGCCGCATAAGGACTGCGAGGACGAAAAGGGGTATTCTCATTTTGTGGGGGTGGGGCATCTCCAAACATTTCACTGGATGAGGCCTGATAGAATCGTGTCTTGATTCCACTCCGCCGAATGGCATCTAAAATCCTTGTGGTCCCAAGGCCTGTGATATCCCCTGTAAACTCTGGCATATCGAAGCTGACCCTTACATGGCTCTGGGCAGCGAGATGATAAATCTCGTCAGGCTGAATATTGTAAATGAGATTGGTCAATTGACCCGAATCAGTAATATCTCCATAGTGGAGAAACAGCTTCGCCTTAGGATCATGAGGATCAATATAGATATGATCGATCCGCTCCGTATTGAAGGTGCTCGAACGTCGGATAAGTCCATGGACTTCGTATGCCTTGTCCAGTAAAAACTCAGCGAGGTAACTCCCGTCTTGACCGGTGATGCCAGTGATCAAAGCCTTTCTGACCATGATATCCTTCCTTCAGAATTAAAGTTCTTTTAATAAAGGAAGGCCCTTCCCGATAGAAGCAAGGACTTCATCAATCTGTGAAATGGTCATCAATCCTTGTTCCAGTAATATTCGACCAATCAGTCGATGCTTTCCCCTTTCAATATCCTCAATGACCTGAATCTTCAGGGCCTCAATCACTTGATCTGCAGTGACAAACCCTTTTTCAACGGCCAGGATTCCAAATCGCTTTTCAAGGTGTTCGGTTTCTATCCTACTCTCAATATTTTTATCCATCAGCCCCTCTCCCTCCGATTTGAAAGAAATATAGAAAAAGCAAACCCATATGTCAACCGTGAAAAGAAAATAGGGTTCTTTTTTTAGGGGGCCTTTCTCAAATGGTGGAGCATTCGCCTGGCCCTCTGGAGATCCCTCTTTGCCTGTGGATGGTTTGGATTGATTCGGATAGCCTCTTCCCACTCTTCAATGGCTTTCTCCAACTCTTCAGAAAGAAAATATTTTACTCCCTTGGCATAGTGAATATCGGCTTGCTCTTGGACCATCGGATCTATCTTCTTAGGGGTTGGGGAAGGATTTAAAGATGTTGGAGAAAACTCTTCTAATCGATTTTTCTTAGCACTCCAAATTGGAGGAAGGATAGGAAGTCTTAAGGTGATCCCTGTTTTTAATGAATCATGGCTATCCAGACGGTTGAAATAGGAAATTAGAAATTCTTTATCAGCATCATGATAGACTTCTTGTGAGATTCTCCTCAAGGTGTCTCCTGTTTTTGTTTTATAAAGGATATAATCCTGGTCATTCAATCGATCCTTCAGAAAATCTAAGGCTTGCCTATGTTCCGGATCGTAGGCAAGAGTCATGAGAAATTCTTTCATAGCCATTTCGGTTAAGTTCTTATGAAAAGCCTCCAACCCTTTTTGAAAATGTCTTTCGGATTCGATCCGAATGGTCGTCTCGATCTCATCCATCCTCCTTCTAGCCTCTTGATCATCCTTTGCAAAGCAACTCACGACCTTCCAGAAAAAGAGGGCCTTGGGAAGTTCTCCACTTCTTTCAAACTCATGGGCCTTCAAGCGGTATTTCTCAGCAAATCCCTGAAAAGGGTCTTCGATCTGGAGGGGAGGAGGTTGTGGAGGAGGAACTTTTTCTCTCACAGGAGCTTTAGTGATAGGACGCTCAATCGCACATCCATAGAACAGTAGGATTAGAATAAAAAGATAGGATCGTTTAAGAGACATATATCTTGACTCTCATCCGCTCACTCCAATTCCACCCCTACTTTAGGCCTCTTGGGTGAGACAAAGGATTTACTGGATCTCATGGTTGTTGAAATAAGTTAAATTATTTTCAAAATCTTTCAAGCTAAAAGTTCCAAAGATCATCGATCGGTTGATTTTATAGGGGTGAATGAAAAATGGATTGCTTCCCCTTTCTACCGTTAACGCCCCTCGATAACCCATCTTGGTAAGAAGTCCGATGACCAGAGGATTAGTATCCCCATAAGGATAGGCTAAATATTTCACCTCTCTGTTCAACCTTTTTTTGATGATTTCAGCCGATTCAGCCAATTCCTTCTCAAGGGTTTTAAAATATTCCCTGAAGGACTCCTGCCCATTCCTTTTATCCAAATTGCGATGGCTTTTGGTATGGCATTGGATGTCTATTCCATGTTTAGCCATTTCACTAAGATGATCCCAGCTTAAGATTTTCTTCCCAGGAAGAATCAGGTCAGTATAAACAAATAGGGTGGCTGGATAACCATATTGTTTCAGAATTGGAAAAGCAATCTCATAGGTGGAAATCCAATTGTCATCAATCGTTATGACCACCGACTTCTTTGGAAGGGGTCGCCGATATTCGATGAAATCAAAAAGATGATCCAAGGGGATCACCTGATATCCATTCCTTTTTAAAAAACTCATCTGTTCCCTGAAAGCGCTTTCAGTGACGGTGAGAATATCTGCCTTCTCTCTTGAAAATTTATGGTAAGAAAGGATCGGGACCATTTGATAGCCCTTTAAGGACACCCCTCCTCTTCCAAAAGGAGAAAGGGGGATGATCACCTCCTGCCCAGGAGTCAATGAGTTGATCCCGTTCCATTCACCAATGAACCAGTCCATGGATGGATCGTTCAGATACTTCTCAGCAAGTGAGGTGAGGGTCTCTCCAGGTTGAGCAACTAAAGCAACAAAATCAGGAAATATTCGCACATTCGAAAGCACTGGAGGAGGGGGCGGAGAAGGCTGAACTTCAGGAGATGGCCCTGGGGAAGGTTCAGGTTCAGGTTGACGTGGAAGGGTGGCACAACTCAAAAGAAATAGACTGAAGGAGATGAAAGATAGGTAGAAAAGGAGGTGTCTTCTAAACATGAGGCTCTCTTTCTCCACCATGACGGATACGAAAGCTCTCCCAGGCTTCAGTCCGCTTCGTCATTTCTCGAGGAGGAAGAGGGTCAACCGATACCATGTTCTCAATGGATTTATATACCTCTTTGCTAATGATAATCTCTCCTGGCCCTGCGAGGGTGTAAAGGGAGGATGCGGTATGAAAGCTCTCCCCAATATAATTATCGATCTTCCCAATGAGTGAATCAATATCCCCATATAAGACCACCCCAGAACTAATTCCTATGCCCACCTGATCAAGGAAGAGATTTCTACTCCCCTGTTTTTTATTAAATTCTAAAGCCTTCTGTAAAGCAATGGCACATTGGACTGCCCTTTGGATATGATCTCTCATCAGTGTTGAACTTTGGAAGATCCCCACCACCTTCTCTCCTGCCACTCGGGCAATATAGCCTTCATAATCCAAAATAATCTTTGTGGCAATCGAGATATATTCACTCAAATCCTGGAAGACCTCTTCTGGACGCTTTGCCATCGCATAGGATTTGAACTCTCGAATCCCCGTGTAAAGGACTGCCACCTGTTTTCTCACGGCTTCAGGGAATACGGTCTCCTCCTGCTTCTTTTTGAAAAAGGAGGGGTATGGGCTGAGAAAAAAAACCGTTCCCATCCCAATGATCCATATGATCAAACTAATCCAGAAGACGCTCTGGATAATCCTCAAGGCCTCCTTCTTAATCGCTTTGTCAATAAAATTGATGGATAACCCAACTAAGACAGATCCCAGATTTTTATTCTTAAAGGTAATGGGTTTGGATAGATTTAAAATTCTCTCTCCAGAGGGAAGACGGTAAACCCAAGGGGTGATCGCATCTAAGGTGTTCGAACTCTCAATCCTTTCAAATCCTTTTTGGATCATCCCAATCTTTGCAGGATCGGTATGGGCTTTGATGACCTCATGAGGATCAAGGACCATGGCATAAACCAGGCCCTCTATCTCTCTGGCCTCCCTCATTAAACTATTTAAACCAATCATGTCTTCTTCGATGAAGGGAAGAAGGGCCTTATGGCTCAAATGGTTCAGGATCATTCTCCCTGAAGCCACCTTTTCTTGATAAAAAATCTCCTTCTGGTGTCTAATAAAAAAAATGGTCAACACCGAAGAAGTGACAAAAATCAGAAGGATCATTAAAATAGAAAGCCGTATAAGAATAAAAGACTGGGGAAAAGGATGTTTAATCCTACTTTTAAACGATAAGAGCCTATTCCAAAATTCCATAACCAAATATTTTGTCTTTACCCACTTCCTCTTACTCTTTTTATAAAATAGAACAAGGGAGAGAGAAAACCTATTAGGTCATCTTTTGGGTAATTCCTTTGGACCGAAAAGTTGGGGTTCCTCTTCTCCAGAGGGTGAAGCACCGGGTTTCTTGGTCGATCCTTTCTCAGGTTTTGATCTCTTATAAAAGCTATCCACAAACTCTTTTGGCATGGGATCCCGAGTCTTCATCATACTTTCAGGGATGAGGATCTTATCCCCTATAAAAATCCGTTTGACATCAGCATTTGGATTATTTTTTAGCATCACCTCTGCCAGAATCTTCCAGTTCTCAATATCTCCCGTGTACCATCCAGCAATGATTGAAACAGTCTCTCCACTCCACTTCACGGTGTGAGTAAAATAAGTCTCCTCAGGAGGGGGCTTTTCTGAGGGGAGGGATTCCTCCACCTTTGGTAAAGGACCTGGCTTGCCTGTCTGGGGTGATGGGGAAGTAGCCTTTTGAGGAGGAGGTGGAGATTCAGAAGGGGTCGAAGGGGGAGGTGAGGTTACAGGTTCCTGTTTTGGAGGTGTGGATCGACAGCTGGAGAGGATGATGATGAATAGGATCCCAATTACCCACCCGTAAAACTTCAGAGGTCGATTTGTCTTCATAGTGGTTTCCTCTAAGGTGTTTTCTTCACTTTATCAAGAAGTTTTTTGGCCATCTCATTATTGGGGTTGACAGAAAGGGATCGCTCAAGGTTCTCAATGCTCTGTTCCCTTTTCCCCTGTCTCGCTTGGACCATCCCAAGATTGAAGAGTGCCTCATCAAGATAAGAGGGGGCTAATATCACCACACGGGTATACATCTCTTCAGCTTTTATATAATCTTTCTTAATGGCATAGAGATAACCGAGGTTAAATAAGGCATCTGTAAATTTTGGGTCTATTTCAACCACTTTTTGGTAGGCCTCGATCGCCTTGGGATGATCCTTCATCTTCATATAGGTGAGGCCCAATTGGAAGAGAGATTGGGTATCCAGGGGGGCTATCTGAATGGCCTTTTGCAAAATTATTTTGGCTTCCTCAGGATTTTTTTCTATTAACTCGGTGGCTCGGGCTCGCAAGGCCTGAACCTCTTCTTTGGGGGAAGGCTTCTTTCTTTCCTCTTTGGTTTCCACAGGAGAGGCCTTCCCTGAGGGAGCCTCCTCTTCGGGCTTAGATACAGAGGCCTGGGTAGATGTCGATGGGGCTTCCTTCTCCGATCCTTTCTCTAACTTTCCCTTAAACCAAAACGCTAATCCAACCACGATGGCAATCAAAATCACAGCCAATGAGGCATAGAGAGGGAATCTCCTCTTTTGGACCTGAGGCGTTTTTTCAATGGTCTTGATAGGAGCTCTCGCTTCTCCCTCTGTCAGAGGGGGATGTTCCTCCGAGATGGAGATCTCACGCATCCACAATTCTTCTTTGGCAATCTCCTCTTTAAAAAGTTCCTTCATGTATTGAGAGAGCCCTCGGGGAGTTGGCCTGAGAGAGAGTTGAAACATGCACTCCTCCAGGTCTGCAAGCATCTCACCACATGATTGATAACGGTCTTCAGGACTCTTCATCAGGGCCTTATTGAGAATATTATAAACCTTGATGGGAAGTCCGCTCCGAGCTACCTCAGGAGGTTCAAACTCTGCCCGACTGACCTTGGCCAGGATCTGTAACGTGTCTGACCCCACGAACATTCGTTTGCCTGTAACCATTTCGTAAAGGAGAATGCCTGTGGAGAAGATATCAGAGCGATGATCAATAGGCTGACCCGACGCTTGTTCGGGTGACATATAAGCGATCTTTCCTTTGATCATCCCATACTGGGTAATCGTGCTCTGACTGGCAGCTTTTGCAATTCCAAAATCAACAATCTTTACCTCTCCTTCGTAGGTGATAAAAATATTTTGTGGGCTGATATCCCGATGGATGATGTTTAAGGGTTTCCCTTGAAAATCCTTTAGGGTATGCGCATAATCGAGACCTGAACAGATTTGCGTGGTAATATAGAGGGCATGCTCATTGCTGATCGGCAAACCCTTTTCCTGTGATTTACTGAAAATATGGCGAAGGTCCTTGCCAAGGAGATATTCCATGGCGATAAAATAGGCATCCTCCATGGTCCCAAAGTCATAGATTTGGACAATGTTCTGGTGATGAAGCAGGGCTGCAAGTTTAGCCTCATCAATGAAAGAGGTGAGAAGTTCTTTCTCACCGGCGAGATGGGGAAGGATGGTCTTGATGGCGATGAGCTTCTCAAAACCTTGAATCCCTGTGATCTTTGCCCGATAAAGCTGGGCCATCCCTCCAACGGCAAGTTTCTCCAGAAGCAAATATTTCCCAAAACGGGTAGGTTGGTATTCAGCCATGAGTTGATCTTCCTTTGATCGGATTATATTCAATATCGATGACCCTGTCAAATAAACCTTTACTTAGGTCCTCATTTCAACTTCAAGACATAAACCTCTGCTTCCTCTCGGGTTGAATAGGGGCCAAAGAGAAAGGAGTCTGGAAACCCCTCGATCTTTACAAAATAAGAGGTCTCAGGATTTATAGGGTTCTGAGCCGCCCATGCGGTATATTCTTTTTCACCCAAATTTATTTTTATCCCCTTTAAGGGATAATGGAGCACCGATTGACTTGGAAGGCTTCCCTTGGGACCAACGGCATGAAAGGTAATCTCTCCTCCTGCCACTCCAAACATGGCCCCTGGCCAGGATTCTGTAGAGGGGCCCACCTCAATCCATTGCCCAATCTGAGGGTTTCCATAAGTATCAATTCGATAATCGGATGAGATGGATTTTAGGGGAGTGTTGACCTTTACCACCAATTTGGCAGCCATACTGGGATCAGAGAGGGATAAGAAATCAACCCCCTTCAGAGGAGTCGGAAGGGTGTCAGGGGGAGGACCTTCCCCTTCCGTAAGAAGAATGACAAAAGGAAAAGATATCCCCCTTTTTGTCTGAACTGTTAGGCTAAGAAGGGATAGGCCGTACCGAAGTGAGGGTTTTTGGAGGTTTTCTTGAGTAGCCAAAATCAACCAGAGCATCACCTCAGGCTTAATCAGTTCATCCCTTGGTTTTGCCCAGGCCATCTTTTCAAGATCATCCTCCCAAAAATGTCCTTTCACCTCGAGTCCATAGGTTCTAAGCTGAGAAATAAGATTTTTGACCACATCTTCTGAAGTAAACAGAGAGGTTAACCATACCGTTTTCATCATCTTATCCTTTCTTTTAGGCTTAGGGTTTTATTTTTTCATCAGGGCGCTCAAGTCCAACGCCTGTGGCATATTCCATCATCCTTTCAAAGAGCCAAATCCCTGGCCACCTCTTTTGCCCGATCCCTTCGTTTTCCATCGCCCATTCCAGAGCAAGGGACATAGGGACAAGCATGGGATCCATTTGACAGAGTTCAGCTGCCAATCGGGCTGTAGCGGTGGTCATGCTTCTGGAAATCTTAATTTTTCGTATCCCTTTCTTAAAAGGATCAGCACACCATTCAGAGGGAGAAATAATATTATATTCCCGGCAAGCAAAGGGCCTGATGGGATAGATACTGCAGGATCCTTTCTCAAGAAAAGGACAAGGTAATCCCATCTGAAAATATTCATAGGCAAGGACCTGATGTTCATGGGTACTCTCGATATTTCTAATCTTTTCAGTGAGTCCTTTTCCATCCATCACTTCTTTTATGGCCTGAAAACGGGTTTGGATCTGGGTTTGATGTTCAGAAGGTAAAGTATGGATAAAG
This sequence comes from Deltaproteobacteria bacterium, assembly GCA_037441725.1. GTDB lineage: Bacteria > Desulfobacterota > BSN033 > BSN033 > UBA1163 > JBBIRT01. The sequence goes on from JBBIRT010000037.1 coordinate 9,062, forward strand.
TCCAAAAGAAAGAAAGCTTCAGGAGGAGAGAGGGGAACAAGCTGGCAACAACAGATGCCATGGTTACAGCCTTGATGGCAAGAGATCGTTTCTCCGTGACTCCTTTCCCTTTCAATGGCCAACCTCACTACACCGTCACAGAGCATCTGCATGGGAGCAATAAGCTCTGTCATCTTCATTGGAATGTTTGGAATCCTGACCTTTGCAGGAGGGAGTCTTCCATCTGGTGTCTCAATGGCAATGGTGATTAATTTTATCTCATTCATTCTTATTCCATAACCCCTCCCCTGATTTAAGGGGGGATGAGGTTGGGCTAAGTTTAATAGGGTTTGGGTCTATGCCCCCCATGATAAAAAAAGTCTAATAAGTTTTCGACTTCCCTCTTCCTGCCGATGGGAAGGGTTCTCAGTTTATGAAGAAATTTCTCCTCAGAGAGGGTGAGGATGAGAGGGGAGGGACGATGAACATCAATCCCATTAAGAAAGGAAGGTGGGTTCAGGTGATAATGGGGTTTTAATTGGGTCCAGACGTTGGGATGATCCTCTTTTAATCTTTTAATCTCCTCAAGGGTCCAGAGATGGCCCTTCCCAATCCCAGGACACCAGAAGGTCCCCTCTTCAGAGACAAAATTTTCTTGCCACTGCCCATTCTCAAGGTCGAAATGATTCCAAGGAAAGACATGACAGATATCGGTTCGTGGGGAATCATAGATCACGCAGATCCTGTCCTTGCAAAAGATACATCCTGTCAAAGGATCATTGGCCCGATTGGTTTTAAAGGCTATCGCATAGAGATCCTTTTCAGGATCATAAATCTCCTGGAGGTAGCGAAGGGCAAAGGCACACTCGGAGAGATGGAGATATTGAGCAAGCTTTTGAATCTCTTCAAGGCTGGGATAGATGAGCACTTTCTGATTGCAGCAATACCCACACCTTTGACATTCGAATCGACGTTCCTGAAGGGCCTTTTTTTTGGCTTCGTTCATTGGAGTCTTTCTATAAAATAGAGCGTCAGTGCCTGCTTCCTCTGGGTAGGGAGGTTCTCAGTTGAGCCCCTTGGTTTCTTCCATGCCGGGTACGGCGGTCATACTGGATGACCGATTCCTCTGTATCGTGGCGGAGCAGATTAAAGACCTCTCTCACCTGGGCCCTCAATTCTCTCTGGGCCGCCTCTTCTGCTTCTCGTGCGGAGGATCCCATTTGAGCGATTCTTAGGTTTTGAAACTGCTGTTGATATCTTTGGAGGACGGTCATCGCCTCACGGGCATGACCCCGTTCGTGAGTCCAGAGGCATTGCGTATAGCGTTGCCATTCAGACTGGATGGGCTGAGGAAGACTTCCCACATTGCTCCAGCGTGGGAACCGATAGACAAATCCATAACGGAGTGAACCCTGAGTGATGAGGGCAGTTGCGGTCCATCCCATGCCTTGGATTTGGGTGGCGCTTCCTGGAACAACTCCGGTCTGAAGATTCTGAAAGATGTCAGCCTGGATATCGATACTGGCCGCGTGGCTTCCATCCCCATCCCGATCACCCAGTTGAAGCATCCTCTGAAGGGCCTCCCGAAGCGACCCCGCTGTGAACGCATAGTAATTAGTTTGTTCTCCAAGGGAAACCAGACTGACCGCCATCTTATCACCCTCTTATGATTCTTTTATAAAAAGACTTATTAAACCATAAACCCCTTAAAAAGATTTTTCCCCCTTTTGTTAAGCTATGAGCATGGCCGATAAACAAAGATGGGCCAATGTCTGTTCCATTGCCCCCACTAAAATGTTTCGTATCTGTTCATCATCACTAAGGGGATGACCATTCTGATGGACAATAAGAGCACCCTGCTGCACCTGTTCTATAAGTTTTTGTAAAATCTCCTTTCGCTCTTTCATCCCATTCAACAACAGGATTAACTGTTTGCCAATCGCATCAAGATGGACTAATTCATGCCGCTGATTCGTAATAGGAAGATGATGGTTTGCTTGGTACATCACCAGGGGTGAAACCTTTGGTCGTTTTGGGACCTGTATGACAAACTCTGCCTGCCACGTATGGAGCTCTACAATATTAGCGACATAACAATGGAGTATGTCTTCGGCTAAGGCCTGCTGCTTCTCCTGATCCTCCTCATAGGGATGGTGATGACCCAGAAACCGATTCGCTTCTCTAAACAGATGATCAAAGCGAATGGCCCTTGGCCAGTACCCTTTAAGGACCCGTAGGGCTGATTTTGTCAATGGAAAGTCAGTTTCAACCGTAGAGCCTGCAGAAGTTCGAAATATTTCTTTTCCCTCTGGGATGAAGTCTAACGATCCCCTTTCAGAACTGGTGTCGGAGGCAATGAATAACCTCTTAACCTTTTCAGCGGTCAAGTCTCTCTTAAGAGGAATTTCGCGGTGGCAGAGTAAGGTTTGACGGAAAAGTCGGTTTCTTAAAAAATCCATATATTGTTCCGCATGAATAATATCCGGACTAATCCTCTCAAGGGTTTCTGAGACCTCCTGAGGGAAATGACAGGTCAGCATGGTTGGAAATTCTGCCTCTGCAAGATATTGTAGCCCATGTCTTCCTATACGCTCAACAAATTGGTAAAAATAGATTGGAACATTCACCTCTTCAAGGTGGTCATGAAACAAGTACCAATCCTGGCTCTGTTGAATGAGACTCAGTTCATTTTGAAGTAAAAGATGATAGGCCGTATTCCCTGATGGGATGGAGCGGACAAGAAAGTCCATGAAGGCCCTGGCCTGTTCAATTCGCTCCCTTGTTTCTTTAAATTGATTGGCGTGATAAAGCATTATATGCCGAATCATTTCGCGTATATGCCACCCGGGGTAGGTATTGTATGAGATATAGGCAATCCCTTGGGGAGCAAGATTCTTAGAGACGATCGATAGGATCTTCTCTTGAGTTTCATCTGAGACCCAGGAATAGACCCCATGGCAAATGATATAGTCGAACCCTCCCCAGGAGGAATCAATATCCATGAGATTCCCCTGTTTTATCTGAATATTTTTTAATCCGAGAGCTTCGATCATCTCCTGCCCTATCTCCACTTGACGAGAAGATAGATCTATCCCCACAAACTCACTATTCGGGAGGTGATAGGCCATGGGAATCAGATTTCCACCACTTGCGCAACCCAATTCCAGAACCCGGCATTTCGTGATGGGAGTGGGCTCCATACCAAAGAGATAGCCCAGTGTTGCTAAACGATCAGGATGGCTTTGAGGATAAGGCCTGCTCTCATAGGGAATCTCATCATAGCTTGTTGAATGATCAAATTGACTCATTTCCATACAGAATGTGTAATAAAAACTTGCTTAAACTGATCAATCATGATATGAATGAACTAAAATCTCCACTCCTATTTGGGGAAAGGAATTCGAAATGCGTTGGGTTCTCTTGATCATCGGAATCGGATTTCTATTTTGGGGAATATGGGATTTTGTCACCGGTACCTCAACGAGTGGAGGGAGATGGAATCTTCCTTTACCTTACTCGGCTAAACAATTAGGTCCCCTCTTCTACTTTTTTGCTGTGATCAAAATGATAGTAGGAGCCTATGCCATTTGGTTAACGCTCTATAACCTGATCAAAAAAACTTAATCCAATTCATACTCATAAGGATTCGAGTCTCTTTCGAATCAATGAAGCAATGATTCCCCAGATCGTTCTTCCACCCAATCGGCGATCGAGCGCTTCATATCTTTGACAATCTTCCATATCACCATAAAGAGCGATCGATTGAGGAATGGCCTCTGCTAACTCATGGGAGAGGTTGTTAGACCCAAGGGCTTTTTCCCAATGCTCAATGGCCTGCTTCTTATCTTTAGGGATAAAGAATCGGGCAATTTCATCCTGAACCTCTGGGTCTGGATCGTCCTGATGTTTTTTTAGCAACTCCTCCTGTAAGTCAGGATAATTATGTAACAGATAGTAGATTGCACATCCACGATTTAGAGTTTTGGGATTAGCCAGAAGGTGTCCTGCCACTTTTTTTAAGGTCTCATAGGGCGGAGAATATTGAAGGAGGCGCCAGAGGATTCGATACATAAGACCATCAAACTCACCAGGTCTCTTAGCCTCCTCAAGTTGAGCCTTATAAAGGGCTTCGGCTTCTTCAGGTGAAATTCTATACTCCCCTTTTCTAACCGAAATGATCAATGCAGAAAGTCTATCTCGACGTCGCCCTCTATCAGGTTCAGAAAGAATATGGAATAAAATTGTATTCTGAGTCATTGATTCCTCTTCTAAGCTACCATGAAGTCCAACCTACTGGAGTATGGTTTGATTTAAAATCATTTAAAGCTGTTGGACTATTAGTATCATTATAGGTATCATAAATTCCAGGGGTCCATCGCTCAGCATATTGATTGGCTGCATCCTCTGCACTTGTTCCTGGCTGGAAAACATTTTGCCCTGTCCTTGGATTGACTGCTGAATCTCGACGTGCTTGGTCATTGGGGATATACTCCCTATGGCAATGGGGAGGATCCCCTTCAAACTCAGTAGCATTGGGGGGAGGTTGATGACCATGAGGATCAATTCTTACAGCTTCATAATTCCCATTCTCATCCCTCCTCATCCAGATTTCACTGCCTCCTTGGGAATCGGTTCGATCTATATAGATGGGAATATCTGGATCATCGGAGATCAATACTTCTGTCCTCCTTTCCACCTGTCTTCGCCGAAATCCAAGTGAATATAGAATCTGCCGGATCTCATCAATATTTCTATTCCTAAATGAAGGGACATCGGAGAATGGAGCTGCCCCTCTTCTCGGAGTAACAGGAATTTTTCGAACATCTGTTACGGTTTCAGAATCAGGTCCATCTTCCCCTTTAGGAGGTCGTTCCGGCTGGTCCCCTCCACAACCAAGCCCTCTGATATCTACTTCTACGGTTGGCCTTGTAGAGTAGACATAAAGATTAAAATGGTTTTCGATCCCTGCTGGATCAGACTGGAGATAACGACCCAATTCGGGGCTGTAATAACGAAATCGATTATAATGCAATCCAATCTCTTCATCAAAATAATGCCCTGGGAATCTTAGGGGCATATCGATCGTGGAACCTTTATCGATATTCGCCAAACCATAAGGCTCAATCCTTGCGCTCCAAACAATATTCCCCGTCTCATCCTCAACCACTACTGGGGTACCGATCTGGTTGCAGAATATAAAGTAACGTTTTCCTGTTTTTGGATCAGCATCGATCCCTTCATATTCCATAAAAAGAAATGGGACAAGAGAGAAATGATCTGCATAGAGATATATCCGGATTGAACCATCCTCCCGAACTTCTGCCGCAACCCTATCGGTGTCCCAATAGAAATCTATCTTCTTTGACCCGAATCGCTTCCAGATCCTTCGACCAAGAGGGTCATAGCTCGCTTCCCAAAACCTCTCTCCGTTGATCTCAATAGATTTTAAAAAATCCCGAGAATCATAAAGATATTTAATTTTTCTAAAATTATTTTCCCTAAGGGATATAGCATTTCGATGGTTATATTCAAACCGATCTCCATTCGCGGTGCCGATTCGATTCCCTTCCCTGAGGCTCACCCCATCAAGACCGGGTTGTTTGATCAGGTTGTCTGAAATATCATATTCGTAAGAATTTACAGTTCCTTCTGGAGAAATGGTCTTTATCAATCGATGGGCCTGATCATATTCAAATTGAGAGTTCCCTTTTAAATTATCTCTTTCGAGGAGTAGATCTCCTTCTCCTGAATATTTAAATTCCCTTTTCCACTTTAGGTGTCGATCGGTCCTTCGCTCAATAGTCTTTTCTAAACATCGACCTTCATAATCGAATCGGGAGATTTCCATAGTTCCATTGGACATTGTCCTTTTAACCAGGCCATTCCTCATGATCTGAATATGATGCTGTTGGCCTCCAGGGTCCTCCATAAGGATGGAACCATCAAGTTGATGATGATATTTTATGACGAAATGATGAAAAAGGGTGGTACAAGCAAGACCCCGCCCATTAAATTGGTGCTCGACACCCAAACCATCCCTTTCATCCTGGATCCTGTTTCCCCAGTCATCATACTCAAATTGGATGCGATGGTCATCTGTCCTTATTTCTTTAAATCGTCCCAAAGCATCGTACTCAAAATAATGATTCTCTCCTGAGGCAAGGTGTCTTGCTTTTTTAAGGTTTCCAGATCCTATTTCAAAGGACAGTAAGGTTTGCCCTTCTGCATCGATCTTTTCAATCAGATTGTCTGCCAGATCATAAACATACTTCTCCTTAAGGGTTGCATGCCGGCGAATTTCAATGAGACGATCTTTTAAGTCATAGCAATATTGGCTCTCGGTTCCCCCAGGATCTCTAAGGGAAGTGATCTTTTCAGAGGAATTATAAGCAAATGAAATCCTTCGTCCCAATGGATCAATGGAATGTTTCAACAGATTCCAAGAGGTATATTCAAATTGATATTGGGAACCATCCCGATCAACGAACCTTTGGATATTTCCGTTTGGGTCGTAGGTCCATCGTCTGATGGTTTTCTCTGGCCCGATCTCCTTCACCAGATGACCAAATCGATCATAACCCAGACCCTCTGGAGAAATAGAAACGCCATTTTTCTTAGGAGGGGATAACTCTGAGTTTTTAATCCTATTGAACTTTAATCCTGGATGCTCAATCTTTCTTCGATCAATCAGATCACCATATTCCCATTCTAAAGGACAACTGGCAACTCGGTGTTCAATCCTTCTCTTGCCTTCTTTAAAAAGGGATTCCCATTTTCCATAAGAATATAATTTCCCTATGGGGGCTTTATCTATATAAAGCCATTTTGCAGAGTTACCATTCGAATCGACTTCCTCTATGATTTGACCTTCTTCACCAAAGTTAAAAATCTTATACCCTTGATATGGATCCAGGATTTGAAAAATATTGCCACTTTCATTAATAAAATAAGTCCATTCCCCACCATTCCCCTTATGAATAACAACCGTCCTCTCTAATGGATGATACTTAAGGTGGACCTCATGCAAACCATCTTCTCCATGAGTTTTTATACACCGACCCTCCTGATCGTATTCAAAATAGAAGGTATATCCCCGACGGTCTGTTTTTGAGATCATTCGATTCTCGAGGTCATATTTAAAACTGAAAACATGTTGGTAGCTATCCACTCCTTTAATCAGATTTCCTGATTCATCGTATTGATAGGTTATTAAAGGGACAACTCTTTCCTCTTGGTTCTCGGTATACTCAACCATAAAAAGTCCAAGGATTCTTCCTTGATCATCGTGATCAACCCTTATAGGTCGCCTGACCGAATCGATCACCCCTTCAAGTTGATCCAGAGAGTTGTATCGGAAAGAGATAGAAAACGGATGCTTAATCAACCTCTTTAAAGGAGTGGGTCTTTCTGGGTTAAGAAATTCAAATTCCATGGCAGGCTGCTGATATTGGGAAACGCGGTAACAGGAGGGAGAAACTCGGTAAAGGGTAAATCCCTTTGAAGTATAGCTGTTTCCATCCTTCAAGAGAAACGGAAAATGGATTGGAATCCCTTCAGGACCAAGGTAGGTCATCCCATCAATATCAAATTGAAGCCATCGATCATATCCATGGGTATGTCCCCAACCAAGAGGGCGAAGTTTAAAATGTTGGGAGCTATCATAATAGCGTCGCCACTCAAATCGAATAGGTCCTTCTAATCCAAACTCAAAATTTATATCGATGTTCGCCCCAGTAATAATATCGACTGGATCGCCCACCCATCGGATTTTGTTGAAACAATTAGACATCTCTCAAACCGGAACTAAGGGAGGCTACCTTCCCCCTAATGGGCAAGAGGCACCTCCTGCTTTAGACTCTTCACTCTCTTGGGGGCTACGCCTTCTCTTCAGTCGTCCAAGTTTTTCAAGAAGCCAGGCAGCAGGATTAGGAAAATTGATCATGGGAAAACCACCAATTTTTACACTGGGATAGAAAGAGATGATAAAGCCTGGGGCCGGGATCAAGGCAGGATCTTTTCCCATCGCCAAACTCAATGCAAAGGCTGCAGCATCCATGGCCATCTGGGCTGCCTGGCCGACTGCAGAGATGACTTTAGCACTGGCCATTGCAGCATCACTCTCTGTGACGGCCTCAGCGGTATCCGCTGCAACACCAAGGGCAGCAACCGCTTGAGAGGCAATGGCCATTCCAGCAGCAACCGACCGGGCCCACCCTGCAGCAGCAGGTTGACATTCTCTGCAGATATCTCCAACCCTGGCGGCCCTTGTCCCTCCAATAAAGGTGTTTGAGGAACCTGTAAAAATCTCAAAAACAGGCACAATACCACAGCAACTAACCGCTAACCCCAAATCTCCTGCTCGGGCAGCAGGTCGGCCCTCTATTAAAACGGTGACACAATTTCCTACAAGCACAGGCCCAAAACTTGGCATAGGCACGGGTGGGGCTGGAGGGATCAAACTTGGTGGATGGGCATGGGGATGTGGAATGCCTAAATACATCGATCCCATGGTGGCAGCCGGTTGGAAGGCAGGGACCAACTGTGCGAGAGGATCGGTTAGGATGGCGAATCCTGTGTTCATTAATTGGAGGGGCAAATTGACCATTCCCATCACTCCACTGGCTACTTGCTGAACGGTTCGGATAGGATTCTGTGGAGCAGGGGGAGGTTCTCCTGGATCTGTTATTCCAAAGGCCTGCTTAAAGGGTGAGATAGCATTGCTTACTTCAGAGGAGAGGCCTTCGATCACCCTATTGAAGTGTTCTTCCGGACTGGATTGCATCCTACTTAAATCAAGTGTCACCGATTCTCTCCTTCTCCACTACCCTTGGTTCAAATCAAGGGAAGATAACTCTTTAGAGATCTCATCTCGTTCTTTTGATTTTCCTGTTTGATCATAATAATCCTTCAACCGTTGAAGGATCTCTTTTAAAAGATATTTCTCCTCCAAGGCTCGTGCAAGGGTAGCTCCATTATTCCAGCTCTCAAGAGCTCCCTCCCCATTGTTCTGCATGAACTGACAAATCCCACGACGCTCCAAACAGATGATTTTGGCCTGGGGAACGCACAGAGCCGTAGCCATTTTTTCAGCACTCTCATAATAGAGTTCAGCATCACTCCAGGCCTTCTGCGATAATTTAAGATTGGCAAGATTCATTACAATATTGAGTAAGACCGGTTCTGACCTGGACTCCACAGCTGGAGTCAGGGCCGATTCATAATACCGCTGGGCCTCTGGTAGTCTCTCCATTCGTTCAAATGCCTCTCCCATCCAATTTAAAATCAGGGCAGACATGGCATGATTCCCAGTACCCTGGAAATAAGGAAGAAGGACCTTATATTTTTTAAGGGCTTCTTCATACCGCCGATGAGCTAAATCGAGGCCTGCCATCGACATCAAGGATTGAAGGCGTTGATCCAATGGAACACGGCTGTCCATCACTTCCTCTTTCAGGCTCTTCTCCATCGCCTCCACACTAAAATCTGGACTAAAGAAACAGAGTCGTGGCGCATGGTTTAACTTTTTAAAAAGGATGGGAGAGTCCTTTTCATCTCTTAAGAAAATTCTCATATGATGACACCAGGGGAAAGGGAATTGGTGCTCAATAAGTCTCCTTACCAATTCTTCATAAAGCCCATGGTCTTTAATCTGGTTGGGGAAAAAGCCCCAGATGGAGAGATGTCCTTCCTCTGAGGGTAATAAGGACCGAGAAAATTTCATCAATTCTTTTAATCGATATACAGGCAACTGAGATGGATCAAGAACAAGAGAAGGAATGGGAGGCCACGGCTCTTTTCCCTCCTTTTTCAAACCCTCACAGACCCCTTCATGCTTTGCCTTGAAACGTTCTATAAGGGTTTCAATATAAGAGAGTGGATCTTTAAACTCATCTGCGAACATCCAAAAAAGGTCGGAACTATTCGATTCATCCATGGCCTGAAGTATTTTAAGAAGATAGGCCGTTTCAAAATCATGACAGGCAATCACCATAAAGAGATGCTCTCTCTGGTCAATAAAGTTCCCCAATCTTCTATGAACCTCTTCAAAAAGTTTTTTCATGGAATTCCTTTAATTAATTTTAACAATCCCACCCTTAATCTCATGAATTCCTGTAGCACTCGTATTAATCTTTGCACCCGAAGTCGTAACCCCTGCAGGGTCAAATTTAGTGACACTATTTCCAACGCCAATTTTAACCTCTTGCTTCCCTGAAGTTTCCACCTTAGGAGCAGAGGCCTTGATATCCGCATCTCCAATGAGGGTGATGCTTTTACCAGAGATCTTGATCGTTCCATCGCTACTCATATAAAGAGAACTTGCTCCGCTCTTGAGTTGAATATGGCTCGTCGCTGTGACCTCTATCCCTTTTCCAGAAGAAATGGTAATCATTCCAGTCACTTGAGTATCCTGTGAGGAAAGAAATTTTTCAGTCACAGCCCCTTTGACTTCATAGGAGGCTGTATTGGCAGCAACAATATGTTCATATTTACCTTCTGTAATCGTGATCTTAGTATCTTTTTTGATCGTCTCTGTATGGGTTCCACTGACATGGATGCTTCGATTTCCTCCGACAGAAGTAGACATATCATTCTCAATTTTCTCATTCATATCCTTCTGGGCGTGGATAAAGAGTTCTTCTTCTCCTTTTTTATCTTCGAATCGGATTTCATTAAATCCTGGGTCATTGGGGTAGCTTTTGGTTTTAATCGTGCTCTTAGTCTTTTCGTCTGGAAGTGGATAGAGGGGTTTTGCGTCCTCATTGTAAAAACTTCCCACCACAATGGGTTTATCCGGATCTCCTTCAAGAAAATCAACTAACACTTCATCCCCCACTCTCGGGAGAAAGACCGTTCCCCATCCTTTCCCTGCCCAGAATTGGGCCACCCTCAGCCAGCAGGTGGTTTTCTCATCCTTTTTTCCCTCCCGATCCCAATGGAACTGAACCTTTACCCGACCATATTTATCCGTATAGATTTCTTCCCCTTTGGGACCAGTGACCCAGGCCGTTTGCATCCCCTCCACAATCGTCTTGGGAGTCTGCTTCTCAGGCCTGAAGGTGATAGAGGCAGGAATCCCCATAAAATCGTTTGAATAAGTGGTGCCCTCCTCTGTCTCGGTCCGCTCCTCAAGGGATTGGGGTTGAGTCCCATTATGGATCACCTCGACTAAAAGATAATCCTGATTGAGATCCTTCCGTTCATGATCCTTGAGCTTGAACTTAAAACCAGGCGTAAAACGGATACAGGAACTCTGCCCTTCTGCTTTCTCCCGATAGGTCATCGACTCCTGAAGGCGAATCTGTGTTAGCTTCTTGCCTCTTCCCTGATCCAAATATTTCCCTGGGTAATCATAGACCTCTAATTTATCATAAGATTTATCCTTTTCCTCAGATTTTAAATCCAGAGAAGGTTTTTCAAAATTAAAGTCTTTCTGGGTCATCTTTCCTGAATAGACCCTCTTGGAAAAATTAAACCCATAAATATATTCTTCCCCTGGGACCATCCCTGCAGGATTGAAGGTGATTTCTGAATCTCCCTGAATCGGTTGATAAGCCACCGGACTATCACCAAAGACCAGGACATGTTTACTTTTAAGATGCTCAAAAAAGTAAAAGATCCCCTCTTCCTCAAGAAGTCGAGAGATAAAATTGAGGTCCGTCTCTCGGTATTGAACACAATATTCCCTCTTGGGAGGTTTATTCTGGAGTCGAAAATCGAATCGATCGGAGGTAATCCCTGCATCCTGGAGGACCTGCTTGACAATCTCCTCCACGGTTTTATCCTGAAAGATTCGACAATCCTGTTCCAGAGAGAGTAGCCAGAGGGAGGGCACCACACGGGCCTGATAAAGGTAAAATCGGTCACGACTCCCGGTGAACATGAACTTACTGACAATCCCATGGCAGTAGCGATCGTTCTCCTCTCCCAAAAGCGTGAGGAGACTCTCCTTCCCCACTACATCATCAAACGGAATCTCATCTTCCGAGGCTAAAGAAACATTGAGCTCAAAAGGAGAGGAAAGCCTCTCATGCAGGGTAAAGTCCACCACTCGTGTCTCATAAGAGGTCCCTAAGACCTCAAATAAAAATCTTGCCTCATGACCTGGGTCCCTCGATAAAGGCATGGTTAAACCTCCTCATGCTGGGTAGAAATTAAAGCCCCATGGGCCAAGCCCTTGGTTTTCTGCATAGGTGGATAAAAAAGGTCAAAATCTTTTAACTTTAATCTTTTTGATGATATAAAAAACGGGCTTCGTAGCCGTAACCCTCTTTATGGGTGCGGAGTCCTTCTCTAATTTCCAAAACTGATTTTGAATGTCCCTCCCTCTGCGATATCCAAATAGGCCTCCGAGGGCATGACGCCTTCACTCATCCGTGCCAAAATCTCCTGAGACATCTGGGGAAGAATCGTCCCGTTCATGATGTGATCAATGTTTCGAGCCCCGGTCTCAACTTCAGTGCATCGCTGGGCAATCTGATCTACGACTTGAGAAGAATAAGTCAATTTGATCTTCTGATTTTCTAAAAGCCGAGTGACCAGTTTATCCAATTTCAGAATGACGATCTCCTTTATAAATTTTGGATCAAGGGTGTAAAAGGGCACAATCGTCATTCGGGCAAGGAGGGCTGGTTTAAAATGATGGCTCAAGATGGGACGAATGGCTGTAACAACAGTCTCAAGGGAGGGCCTCTCAGAGGATGAACAGAGCTGGGTAATCACGTCTGAGGCCAAATTGCTTGTCATAAAGAGGATGGTATTTTTAAAATCAATCACCCGCCCCTCACCATCTGAAAGCATCCCTTTATCAAAGACCTGATAGAAGAGGTTCATCACATCGATATGGGCCTTTTCACACTCATCGATCAAGACCACTGAATAGGGTCTCTGTCTTACGGCTTCAGTCAATACTCCCCCTTCTCCATAACCTACATAACCCGGGGGAGAGCCAATCAGACGGCTTACGGTATGAGACTCTTGAAACTCACTCATGTTAATCGTGACTAAAAATCGGTCCCCACCGAAGAGAAGATCTGCAATGGCCAAACCTGTTTCCGTCTTTCCCACCCCACTGGGTCCGACAAAGAGAAAAACGCCGAGAGGCTGTTGAGGATCTTTTAATCCTGCCTTTGCAGCCTTAATCACTTGGGTAATGATTTTTAAGGCCTCATCCTGACCTTTAATCCTCTGCTTGAGGTTGGCCTCGAGTTCAATGATATTCTTTGCCTGTTCCCTGAGTACTTTTCCAAGAGGAATCCCTGTCCAGTCCGAAACGACCTTGGCCACCACATCTGGATCCACCTCGATCCGAACCAATGGCATGGTTCCTTGGATCTCTTGTAGCTCTCTGGAAAGGCTGTCAATCCGATTCTTAAGCTCTTTCCTCTTCTCTTCGGGCCCATTGTTATTCACCACTTCATAAAGCTCTTTTCTTAACCCGATCACTTGCTGGGCAAGAGATTGTTCCTTTTGCCAACGTTCCTTGAGCCCATCCAATTCTTGATTCAATCTCTTGATCTCATCCTCAAGCTCTTGAGGACGACTCTGATCGATCTCAATTCCATGGAGTTGATCTCTCTCGAGGGCCTTCTTTTCACGCTCTAAGGCCTGAATCGTTCGCTCTTTATCATCGATCAGATCGGGTTTGGCCGTAAGAAGGATTTTGACTCGTGCAGCACTGGTATCCAATAGGTCGACGGCCTTGTCGGGTAACTGCCTGCCCGAAATATATCGGCTTGAAAGCTCTGCTGCAGCCACAATGGCATCGTCTCTGACGACAACACCATGAGCTTCTTCATACTTGCTCTTTAACCCTCTTAAGATCAAAGTGGCTGTTTCGACGGTAGGTTCATCGAGCTTGACCAGTTGAAAGCGACGAGCCAGAGCTGCGTCCTTTTCAAAATATTTTTTATATTCGGACCAGGTGGTGGCAGCAATCGTTCGAAGCTCTCCCCTCGCCAGGGCAGGTTTTAAAAGGTTGGCGGCATCACTTCCGCCTGAAGGGCCTCCTGCTCCAACCAGGGTATGAGCTTCGTCAATAAAGAGAATGATGGGTTTGGGAGAGGCCTTGATCTCATTGATGACAGACTTGAGCCTATTCTCAAATTCTCCCTTCACCCCAGCTCCTGCTTGAAGAAGCCCCATATCCAATCCTAAGATAGTTACTCCTTTTAAAAGATCAGGGACATCCCCTTCAACCACTCTTAAGGCCAGACCTTCCACCACAGCAGTTTTTCCAACCCCTGCCTCTCCCACACAAATGGGATTGTTTTTGCGTCTCCGAGCCAGGATATCAATCATCTGATGGATCTCACGATCCCGGCCAAATACAGGATCAATCTCTCCTGCCTGGGCCTTTCTTGTAAAATCGACACAAAACCGTGAAAGAGCGCTCCCCTCTCCTGGAATTCCCTCCTCTCGCACAGGTCTTTCCCCTGGCGCCGTCTGCTCAATCGATGCCTTCACAATATTTCCGAATTGGGAGAGTAGGGCCTCTCTTCCAATCATTCTAAGAAGATCGATAGAACGACCTGTGGCAAATTGGGTAGGTTTAGCAAGGAGGGCCAATAGAAGGGCTCCCGATCGAATTCGGTTCTCCCCAAGATCGACTGAAGAGATGAGCCAGGCTTCTTGAAACCATTCCAGGAGAAGGGGTGAAAAGACAGGTTTGGCTGCATTTCCGGTCCTAAATTCTTCAATGGTCTGATCCAAGGCCTTCTTTACCCTACTGAGGTCGAGATCAAATTGACGGAAGATGAGGGGAAGGTCCGACTGAGGATTCTCAAGGAGTTTTGTCAGAAGATGCTCGATGGTGACTTCATAATGGGTTCTGGAAACACAGAGTCCTGCGGCCCCTTCAAGGGCTCGGGTACAATAAGGATTTAAACGGCTCAATAAGGTTTTAATATCGACAGTGATCATGACGTTGCTCTCCTCTTAAGAATCATGGAATTGTGGAATAAAGGATTGCTCTGACCTCTCCAATGCACTTTGTTGAGAAGGCCCAGGTGTCCCAACCGAGCCTCGACCACTTCACTCCGCCCAGACAGGTGGTTTCCGCCTCTTTCTCTTTTAAGATTAACTCAACATCGTATTCGAGAGGATCTTTCAGATATAATTTTGTCAAAAGGGTAAGCCAATGATGTTCTCTATTCCCAGGAAGGAGAGAATGGAATTCTGTACTCCTCAGGGGACCTATTCTTAAACGGAATTTCCCCATTCGATCCTCTATCTCTTCTCCAATAAAACTATTCTCTCCCAGAGTACATCCCGAGAGCCCTAAAAGGGCCCTCTGATCTTCAGGAATCTTCACCTTCCTTTGGATACAGGGAACCACATCGATTGGAATCCCTCCCAGGGCATCTTTAAGTAATGTCTCAAGACCCCATGAGGACCTTGGAAATTGGGTGAACAGCCCTATGTACCGAATCAGAGAATAAGCCTCGGGGAGATCTCTTCTCAGTTCCTCTTCACCAAGGCCTAAAAAACAGAAGAGCTTTTCAATGTCTTTAGGATTCTTCTCTTCCACTACCTTGAGGAACTCACGATATTTCATCCAGCAGTGAAATAAAAGGAGATAGAGACGATGGTTGAAGAGATCGATGAAATCCCTCGCCACGGACATATCTTCAGAGGCTTCTTCCATCAGGTCTTCAGTGTAAAAGGTGGGCAGGGGAGAAGAAGTCCCATAGAGCCCCAACAGGGTTGCCG
>JBBIRT010000038.1:0-19484 GCA_037441725.1 Deltaproteobacteria bacterium
ATCTGAGAGTAATTCATTGAAAGATCTTTGAGGATAGGGGTGACTAATGGAGCTATAGACCGGGTAATTAGACCAAAAGAGAAATAAAGAAGCCCCAAAAGCGTGAGCATGATCCAGCGATAGGGCTTTGGTTCAGGTTCTGAGCTCATATCTAAGATATCGAACTGATCGATTATTTGTCTTTGATCTGGGTGTATTGCCCAGTGGTTACCGTTGAGAAATGGAAAATGGGTCTATCCACTCGCCGAATAATTAAGGGACAATGTTTCATCCCTTTTGGAACGAAGATCAGGCAACTTCTTGTGAGAATGTGTTTTTCATCCTCAAGCCAGAATTCTATCTCTCCCCCCAAGTGATAGGGGTCTTCTGGGTTGCTTCCGAAAAAGCCAATAATCTCATCACAATCATGGGTATGGGCTCCTCCTTCAGGCATGGGTTCGACCTGGGGTCTCAAATACCAGGAACAGTTCATTTGGAAAGCGCCCTCTACTACGTGATCATCCATCCATAGGATTCGGGTAGCCCATTGGGAATATCGGCGGACATAATCTGGATCAAAGGCCGGGGTCTTCAGTTCTGTGACGATATATTTTCCGTATTTTGATTCTGCCATTTGAGGTTCCTCCTTATCTCTGAAATTGAAATAAAGATTAATATATCCATCTCTTAACGTCAATCATATTTATATTGACGCTGTCAGCCTTTCTATGATAATCGATTTTTTCAATAGGTTTGTTAAACGAAAGTAAATCAAGGAGGCCAATTTATGAAGAGCTATCGGAAAGAACTATGGTTTAATGTTCCTACTCGGCGTGCCTTCATTAATATTACCCCCCAGATTGAAGCATGTCTCCGAGAAAGTGGTATCAAAGAAGGGTTTATCCTTGTCAATGCAATGCATATCACAGCCTCTGTCTTTATTAATGACGATGAACGTGGACTTCATGAGGATTTTGAGAAATGGCTTGAAAAACTTGCCCCCCATGAGCCAATTGATCATTACCGGCATAACCGAACAGGTGAGGATAATGCAGACGCCCATCTGAAGAGGCAGGTCATGGGACGTGAGGTTGTTGTCGCCATTACAGATGGGCATCTGGATTTTGGGCCATGGGAACAGATATTTTATGGAGAGTTTGATGGGCGTCGAAAGAAACGTGTTCTGGTTAAGATTATTGGGGAGTGATGACAAGGGGGTTCAAATGAAATGATTATTATCTATTACTATTCTATGGTTCAACAATGTTGAACCAGAATTCGAATTTGTCCAGCAACGAAAACAGTTCAACGAGCTTATCCTTCTCGCCTGACACCTTCACTTCGCCTGTCGTAATCTTTTCCTCCAAGTTGGCACTGTTAAGTAAAATTTCAGCCAGCACCGAGTGACTGAGAATGACATGGGCATCGTAGCCTTTGGATTGAATGCCGGTGCTGTAATCCAGTACTGAATTCGCTACCATCACTGTATACTTCTGGTTTGTATCCATGAACTCGAAGTTGAGCACCATCCTCTTACCATCTGCCTTTGGGCCGTTCAACCGGATGGCCATGTAATCAAATAATAAATCCGGAGACAAGGCCTTGATGGTATCAGGACTTTTTAACATGGGGGCGTCAATCTGACGGACACCCTCACGAAGCTCCGTGGCCCCAGTGAGATACAAATTGCGCCACGTGCCACTCTCGGCCTGATAGCCAAGTTGTTCAAGTGCGTCCGCTGCCAAGTGGCGGGCCTTTTGATTCTTGGGATCTGTGAACACTACATGGTTCATCACTTGTGCAACCCAGCGATACTCGCCTTGCTCATAGGACTTTTCGGCTTTCGCAATCACAGCTTCGATCCCGCCCATGAATTCCACGTACTTCTTTGCAGCCTCTTCGGGCGGTAGTGCGTGAAGGGTACAGGGATTACCATCAAACCAACCGAGGTACTTTTGATATACCCCCTTAACATTATGGTTTACAGTACCATAGAGATCACGGTTGTACCATGCATGCCCAAGGCTATCGGGAAGCTTTATCATCTCCGCTATTTCCAACATGGTGTAACCATGGTTGGCAAGCCTGAGAGTTTGGTCGTGGATGTACTTATAGGCATCCGCTTGTTTAGTAATGAAGTCCACAATCTCCTTCTGCCCCCAACGTGGCCAGTGATGGGTCGTGAACATCACCTCCGTGTTTTCACCGAACAGACGCACAGCCTCTTTTAAGTAGTATGCCCAAGCTTTCGCATCGCGGACCTGAGCCCCACGCAACGTATATAGGTTGTGAAGGTTGGCATTAGCGTTCTCTGCCAAACAGAGCGCCTTAAACTGTGGGAAGAAAAAGTTCATCTCAGCCGGTGCCTCTGTGTCTGGTGTGAGTTGGAACACAATCCTCACCCCTCCGATGGTCAATTCCTCACCGGTCTTGCGGATGATGTCCGTAGGTGGAATCAAAGTTATGGTCCCTGTCGATGCCACCTTGCCCAGACCAGCGTCTACTTGTCCTTGAGGGCCTCGAGGAAGCAGGTTGCCATGCTGATAGCTTGCACGCCGTCCCATAGCATTTCCAGCCATCACAAACTCCCTACCGATAGCCTCCATAAAACCATTAGGCGCTATGACCTTGACCTTCCCTGCTTTGACGTCCTCCTCGCTTGTTACACCTTTTACGCCACCATAATGATCTGGGTGGCTATGAGTATAAATTACCGCTATTACAGGCTTTTTCGGGCGATATGTGTAATAGAGATCCAGGCTAACTTTGGCTGTCTCGCTTGAAACGAGTGGGTCAATGATAATGACACCACTGTCTGTTTCGACAAAGCTGATGTTAGACAGGTCAAAGCCCCTGACCTGGTAGATCCCGTCCGTCACCTTAAACAGACCATGGTGCATATTCAGAAGGGCAATGCGCCAAAGACTGGGGTTAATGGTGACCGGTGCTTCTCCTTTTATGAAGTCGTACTGGTTAAGATCCCAGACAGGTCTGTTGTTTGCATCTTTGATGACAACCTCAGGCATCGTAGCGATAAAACCCCGTGCAGCAAACTCGAAGTCCTGTTTGTCACTGAATGGCAAGCATTTGAGAAATTCAGCGTTCTTGGCCTTCGTGAACTCCGTTACAGCTTTCTTACCCTCTTTGACCTCCTTTGATGTCATGTCCAGCCTCCTCTCAATTACGTTTGCAGACTCTACATTCCTGAAAAAAAATTCCCATCATAAGTTTGTTTCAGATTTCAACTCAATTATATCAACACTAAATTATCAGACTCTCGTCATATCAAAAAAGGTCTTATACCCAACTGTGATAAAGATCAGAAATAAGAGAATGATAAGAATCACTCTTAGCAATTTAGTATGGGTTTTTTGACTGAGAAAACTTCCAAACCAGGCACCTGCTACGGATCCAGATATCACAAGCATTGTAATGAGACTATCGATATGGCCCACTTTGAACTTTGCTCCCATGGTTGCTATAGATGTGATTAGAATGATAAATAGAGAGGTACCAATGGTGATGCGCAGAGGAATCTTAAGGAAATAGATCATTAAGGGAATCAAAATAAATCCTCCCCCAGCTCCTAATAGTCCTGTTAAAGAGCCTACCCCAAACCCAATGGTTGTCCCTAATACCTTATTAAAATTACCTTTTTCGTATTCATGATTCTCAAGCTTCAAGGGAACAAAGAGCACGAAAACTGCCAAGATAACAATGAAAAGGTAGATCGACTGGAGATATTGCTCTTCAAGGAGAACAGAAAGATAGGTGCCCAGGAAGCCTCCCCCAATACCTGATATTCCAAGATACAAACCCGCGTTTAAATCTACCATTCCTTTTCGGTAATGAAAAAACATACCGGTTGCCGAAGCGACAACGACATAAACAAGACCTGTTCCTGTAGCTAACTTGAAAGGAATCCTTCCAATGAAGGTAAGAAGAGGAAGTATTATGACTCCTCCTCCTAAACCGAGCAGACCTGATAGAAATCCGCCGACAGCCCCAATCAATGGAAGGATGGTCAGGGTAACATTTTCCATTAACTTTTAGAATTTTTATAAGAATTGATTCCCTAATTTCCTCTTGACAAGCAACAACCCTCAATTTGGGAATCAAGGTGCAAACAAGAATCCATTCTAATATAAAATCTGAATCTAATGACTCTCAAAAAGGATGCCAACCCTATTAAGGTTTATTCTCCAATGGAGGGCAGAACATCCATTGAATTGGGTAGAATTAATGCAATATTAGGAAAAAGGCATAGGATAAAAATCATAACAGCCATCCCTATAACAAATGGAAATATTCCCTTGAATATCCTTGCCATGGGTACATCTTTGGCAATCCCTGCTATGACAAACACATTAACCCCTACCGGAGGTGTAATCTGCCCCATTTCCATCATAATCACCATGACCACTCCAAACCAAATAGGATTAAAACCTAAAGCCACTACTGTTGGATATATAATGGGGAGGGTGATCATGACCATGGGAATGATATTCATAACCATACCGAGAATGAGATAAATAAATAAAATAAAAATAAAAATGATCCATCTTGATACATGCATCGATGTGACTATATCGGCTAACCTCAATGAGATTTCACTAACTCCAATGAAATATTCCAAGATTTTTACACCAATGACAATCCCGAAAATTGTGGCTGTGAGCGCCATTCCCTCAAGGCAGGCTGAATAGAATCCCTTACGAGAAAGTGATCTTTTCAGCAGTCCTAAGATCAATGCCACAAGGGTTCCAATCCCTCCACCCTCCGTGGGTGTGAAGATGCCCAAATAAATCCCGCCAATGACCACAAGAAACAATGTAAGTATTGGCCACACATCTTTGACGGAATTGATTTTTTCTGAAAATGAAGTTTTGGGTCCAGGCGGACCCAAGGCAGGATTCCTTCGACATCGAATATAAATAATAATGGAGAAGATTGAAGCTAAGGCTATCCCTGGAAGAATCCCTGCCATAAATAGTTTGCCAATGGATTGTTCGGTGATAAGACCATAAATAATAAACCCAATGCTTGGCGGAATAAGAATACCGAGGGTCCCTCCTGCAGCGACACAACCCGTTGCTAAAGAATCCTGGTAGCCATATTTCCTCATTTCAGGAACAGATACAGAACCCATGGTTCCAGCCGTAGCCATGCTGTCCCCACAAATTGCGGCAAAGCCTGCACAACCAAAGACCGTTCCTATCGAGAGGCCTCCAGGTAATTGCCCAAAGATCTTATGGCCCGCTCTGAAAAGGGCCCTGCTTATTCCTGATTGGAAACAGAGATAGCCCATGAGTACAAAGAATGGGATGACACAAAAAAAGTAATTGGCCACACTATCAAATGCAGACATTCTCACGGTTTGCAATGCGGTATCTATTCCCTTCAGGTACCATAGACCTAAGAAACCCATTAAGCCTAATGTAAATGCTATCGGCATTCCTAATAACATGATCGAAAGTGTTACTGCTATTCCCAATACCCCTGTTGTAAAAAAAGGTAATTTAATGGATAGACTTTTGAGCACCACTGGCAATATCATCATGAAGACAGCCAGAACCCATGTGAGAAGGACTCCCAACCAAGGTTTTGATGCCGTTCTCAAAAATTCAGCCTGATACTTCAGGAGGTTAATGATAAAAACGAGGGTGAGAACAGCACTTCCAAAAGCAGTAATAAAGATAAAAGAAAAAAGTGGGATTTCCGTAACAATCATGATTTCTTGGTATTCTATCGCATATAATCCCCTTACAACGTTCTGCCAGCAAATAATGACGAAGATATACGCACACAATATGGAAAAGATGCTTTCCATGATCAGTCGAACTGTGGGAGTATATCGGGAAGCAATAATATCAATACTTACATGACTCTTTTTGATCATGGCATAGGCAAGAGTAAAAAAAACAAGGGTGGCAAGCATAAGTTGTTCGAGTTCCATACTTCCAGCGATTGGGGATCTAAAAAAAATTCTCAGAAATATATCAACCAAGATAAGACATGCCATAGCAAGGGTTAAAAGGGCGGAGATAGCCACTAAAAAATTACTCAAGGGGAAAATAATCCTCGAAAGAATATTGGCTAAGGCATCTAAGGTATGGCTAACTCTACTGTGAAAAGTCAATGGATGCGTTGACATCTCGTTTGCGGTCCCCCCTTTAATTGAAGAAATCTTGATGAGATCACCTTTTGATCATCAGCTACCTCGGGTGCCTGCAGTTTACAGCACCCGAGGTTATTCTTACTTTTATTTCCGGCCAGCCCTGCCCCACCAGCTATCCGGTTTATATGGGTTTTTTCGTGTCTCTTTCGAAATTTCCATAACGGTTTCAAGCATTTGCTTACCATTCAATCCCTTACTGTTCACCCTCTCAACCCATCCATCATATATTGGTTTGAGTATCTTCCTCCATCTATCTTTTTCATCATCAGGCAAATAGTAAAACTCATCCCCCCTTTGTTTGAGCTCCTCAATCACCCATTCTGATTCGTTTGTAATGGTTGCCCCGAATAGGGCACCGGCAGATTCACTGATATCCTCAAAAACTTTTTTAACATCTGGAGGCAAGCTGTTCCAGGTATTCAGGTTCATTATTGTTGCGAAAACATCGACCCCAATACTCATCATCGTATGATGGCCGACAACATCCGTAAGCTTGTAGGATCTTAACGGGGCTTCAGGAAAAATGATCCCATCAATCATTCCCCGCTGTAATGCTGTATATAGATCAAAGGCATCCATTTGTTGTGCGGCCGCACCCAACAATTTAAAAATTTTCACCAGTGGTGGTCCTGGAGTTCCAAGTCTCAACCCCTTTAAATCCTCAAGCTTTTTAGGAGCAGGTCCTTTGGTATGAACATGCACAGCGGCAGTGGAATAGAAGAACAGTAGCTTGACCTTATCATATTCTTTATTCATCAATTCAGGAAACTTTTGATACATCTTCCAACCGATGGCTGCAGCATGTGCAGAAGAGTCTGCCATAAAAGGGAGATTGATGGCGTCGGTGACAACGAATTCGTTGGGATTCAGAGCTGTTATAATATAGCCCCAATCACAAATTCCGCTTTTAATCGCATCATAGGTTTTAAATTGAGGCACTAAGGAAGCGCCGAGAAACCATTTGAACTTCACCTTTCCATTTGTCCGCTTTTCGATTTCGTTTCCGTACAATTTGAAGGCATCCTCAGTAAGCCGATGGCCGACAGGATGGAAGGTGTTCGCCTTAATCTCAATGACGTCTTGGGCTGGGGTTGAAATGGGGAAAACAAAAAAGGTTAACAACACTACAAGGCTTAAAACTACGACGAACGATCTTTTTGCTCTCATTGAAATTCCTCCTTTCATTATGTAATTTGCCATTTCAGAAAGTGAGCGTTCCATCAGATTCGTTCACAATTTCTGCAACCCTTTGTTCATCGATCACCTCGATCCCATCCAGCAGGTCATTTTCTGTCAGACCTCTCTCCACCATGTCTTTTCGATAACAATAGACCTTACCACTTTGGCTGATAAAATCCTTCAACAATTCTGTGTTGTAGCATGGATTGTTCAGCCCGTTGAAGACCCCATCCTCGATCAGTAAAATACTTGAGTCAAAGGCTGAAGAATAGGAGGCCCAAGCTGTCCTAATCCCGGAGGTTGATACCTCCTCTCCTTTTGGCCTTCTGATAATAATGCACAAATTTCTTATCATGATCCTTTCCCTATGATTAACCGTGACTCATCGTGATGAGCACATCACCTGTTACGAGAAACTTTATGAAAGAGTCACCTACATCCCCCCACTGGATTCCTTCTCGATAGTCGTCTGCCTCGGTCCCCCGGCCGTATTCAGAAGTGTGACATGTTGCAATTTTAGCCCCCATCCGTGCTAGATCCTCGAGCTGATCACCTACCTTTCCTAATTCCACATGTTTTCGTAATCTTTCGGTAATCCTTAGATGTCCCTCAATAGGTTTTTCCTTATTTGCCATGTTCACAGCATTTCCAAATAGAAAGATGTTTACACTGTAGCCTGCTTTTAAAACAGCTTTCGCCAAGCCCACCGTGAAGATAGGGTCCTCATTCTCTTGATACCCTGATAGAAGCAGTATGGTCAACGTTTTAGGCATCATTCACAACCTTTAGGGTTAAAGAGAAATAATCTTTTCATGCTCCTCCATGATGAGAGGAACCATCTCATCGTAGTCCAGTGGAATGCAGTCCTTAGATAATCGAACAGATCTTGTAGCCAAACAGGGTTTGGATGCATATATCTTTTCCACGGCAATCCGTTTAAATTTTTCAATCATAGAGTCTGTCCCATAAAAAACTGCATCCCCAACCAAAAGGACTTCTTTGTCCTCATCTCCTCCTAAGAGAGCGATTAAATCTAAAAGATTAGGCTGAGTTTTGTTAATTAAAAAAAGCATACCACTTTCTCCGAACAAAAGAAGTATGATCTAAAGTTTTAATGGTTCTTGGTCTATGAAATTATTCTCCTTTGAGATGAACATGGATATCCATTTCAATGGCATCCTGTAGAGAATAGGTCACAAGGGAACCGGTTTTCATTTCTTCATTCACCTGATCAAAAATCTCACGGTCTTTTTCGTCTAACTCTATTTCGATATCCATATGAATGACTGTATAGTGGGTCCTCATGAATTCGTCCTTATCCTTTTCAATTTCAGCCCGAGCCGTTATCCCCTTTACTGTGGCCCCTTGACGAGTAAGGGCGTTAGCAAATGTATTGGTGAAACAGGCCAGACAAGCCATGCAGAGAAACCGCGCACCATAATGATCATTGCTCAGTTGCTTCTGTGTGAATCCCCTCCGATCAATGGTAATCCGGGGCAAACCAGCGGCTCCAACATTAAAATGTTGAACTTCTCCACTTTCGCGTTTATACTCAACTACAACCGTTTCATCCATGGAGGCCATACCATGATTCTCCTTTAAACCATCAATGGTTTGCCAATCATCACAACAGGTTTGTTCATAAAGGGCAAGAAGACTCACTTTCCAGTCCAGAGGATCAGGCGCAGTCGTGACGATCCCAAGGTTCGCGTCCCTTTCGATCGAGAGCCCCAGCCATCCGCCCCAACCCTACCCGGAACTTATTGATCTGTTTCATCTTGAAATTCGGGTCTCTGAATAATTGATACAGGATATTCCCTTCTGTATGTTGTGGGACTGGCCAATCCATCAGATAGCAGATGGTTGGAACAATGTCCGTAAGCCAACAGGTGCGCTGCATCCGATACCCCTTCTTCACCCCAGGCCCCGTCCATACCAAAAGCGTACGAAGAGACCCCACACTATACTTGGCCGTAGGCAAAATCGACCCATGCTGGCTCCCAAACCAAGGCTGAATCGCATACACCACATCCCCTACGCGATCCCCATAATGCCCAAAGATCCTCGCATCCTGCTTCGTCAATGCCAATGCCACCGGACGCCTCCCCGTCTTCGGATCCACATAACCATAAAGCGCTTCAATGATCTCCTGCTGCACCTTCTCATAATCCTCAGGCTCCACTATCCCCCCAACATCACGCCCCTTGAGATTCACATAGATATAACAGGTCCGCTGAGGGATGGCCTTCGACTTCGTATAATCCGGATCAGAATGCTCACCCCAACCAATCCTCCAATTGTGAGCCTCCTGACCGTCCATCTCCGCCTCGGTCTTCCTCGGCCGCTTCAAAACAGATAAACCCGCCGGTATCAAGGCATCATAAGGATCAAACATCGGTCCGTCCGGAACCGCCCCATGATCAGACACAAGAATCACTAAAGCATCCGGACCCGCAGCCTCCACCAACTTGGCCACCATCCGATCACTGTTCTCCAAAAGCTTCCTATGCATCTCCCATGTCCTCTGCCGCACCCTCTCATCTGAACTCTCCAAATCCGGCATGATCACATGATAAACAAAATCCGGCAAATGCTCATGCATAATAAAAAAATCCCACTCGTGATTCCTCATCAACCTCGCCCCAGCCTCTCCCATCCAACTGCAACACTGACCACAAATCTGCACAAACGTATCCATATCAATCTGACCAAGCTTGAGCATCGGCATCCCATACTCCGCATGCAATACATCATCCTGCTCCACCAACTCCTTAGCAATCTCCTCAGGATATGCCCACCCTGAAGTCCGCGTCATCGTCCCTATCATAAACCGAAACTTCTCTGCATCCCCAGATAACTCAAGAAGCTTACACTTGAAAAAGACCTCCCGCTCCGACCCATCCTTCATCTTGATCTTGGTCACGATCTTCGAACTCCACTCCCCAACCCCCAATGTGCAAAATGCCTCCCTAAAATCCTTGCTCGGTGAAAGCGTCACCTGATTGTAACCCCCTGCCCCCCCTGTACGACGCACCAATATATACCACGTGGTGTCCGCAGGCCTCTCCACCGCCTTGTTGAACAGAAGCCTCACTTCCATCTCCAATGGCTCCTTCCCCATCTCCGGCACATTCTTCCAGCCCTCCGCATCCTCAAACTCCCCCTGAAACTGCCCCGGATAGATATCCGTGCTCACAATCTGATAACTGCCGAGATCCATCACATAATCCGTCCGGGGAAAACCATTGTGATTCTCCCCCGGTATAAAACCAACCCCACCCACCATGATCGTGTTCTTCAATCCCTTCGGCGGCCACGAACATGGGTAGTTCAACACGATGCTCTTCTTCCCAATCTTGTCCAATGCCTCCCAAAGCGTCTCCGCCTCCACCCGGTCGCTGCCAAAACACTGCACGATGTTCCGGTTATCCAAAGGCTGGCCGGTCTTGTGATAATGAAAATCTGTCACCCCGCTCGCCCCTGCTAACGCCCCTGTCGCAATCGCTGTCCAGTTCGGTGGCGTAATGGTTGGAAATGGCGCTAAACAGTTCTCCGCCACAACCCCTCTCTCCATCAGCTTCTTAAAGGTGGGTAAATACCCCTCCTCAATGTGCTTCACAATTAAATGTTCCATCACTGAATCCAACCCTATTATCGCTACTCGCTTCGGTGTATTAGCCATAGTCTAAGTCCCCTAAGAAATTTTTTTTGAAATTCTCTTATCAATAAAAATCGGAATTCAAAATCATATAGGTTTTTGATTCACTCTTTCTTTAGGGCTTCCTCCATCTCTGCCAACTGCTTTTTTAATCTCTGAATTTCCTTCATCTGAAAATTTTCATCCTCAAAGACTTGATATATCACAGCCCCTTCTGTATGTTGTGGGACTGGCCAATCCATCAGATAGCAGATGGTTGGAACAATGTCCGTAAGCCAACAGGTGCGCTGCATCCGATACCCCTTCTTCACCCCAGGCCCCGTCCATACCAAAAGCGTACGAAGAGACCCCACACTATACTTGGCCGTAGGCAAAATCGACCCATGCTGGCTCCCAAACCAAGGCTGAATCGCATACACCACATCCCCTACGCGATCCCCATAATGCCCAAAGATCCTCGCATCCTGCTTCGTCAATGCCAATGCCACCGGACGCCTCCCCGTCTTCGGATCCACATAACCATAAAGCGCTTCAATGATCTCCTGCTGCACCTTCTCATAATCCTCAGGCTCCACTATCCCCCCAACATCACGCCCCTTGAGATTCACATAGATATAACAGGTCCGCTGAGGGATGGCCTTCGACTTCGTATAATCCGGATCAGAATGCTCACCCCAACCAATCCTCCAATTGTGAGCCTCCTGACCGTCCATCTCCGCCTCGGTCTTCCTCGGCCGCTTCAAAACAGATAAACCCGCCGGTATCAAGGCATCATAAGGATCAAACATCGGTCCGTCCGGAACCGCCCCATGATCAGACACAAGAATCACTAAAGCATCCGGACCCGCAGCCTCCACCAACTTGGCCACCATCCGATCACTGTTCTCCAAAAGCTTCCTATGCATCTCCCATGTCCTCTGCCGCACCCTCTCATCTGAACTCTCCAAATCCGGCATGATCACATGATAAACAAAATCCGGCAAATGCTCATGCATAATAAAAAAATCCCACTCGTGATTCCTCATCAACCTCGCCCCAGCCTCTCCCATCCAACTGCAACACTGACCACAAATCTGCACAAACGTATCCATATCAATCTGACCAAGCTTGAGCATCGGCATCCCATACTCCGCATGCAATACATCATCCTGCTCCACCAACTCCTTAGCAATCTCCTCAGGATATGCCCACCCTGAAGTCCGCGTCATCGTCCCTATCATAAACCGAAACTTCTCTGCATCCCCAGATAACTCAAGAAGCTTACACTTGAAAAAGACCTCCCGCTCCGACCCATCCTTCATCTTGATCTTGGTCACGATCTTCGAACTCCACTCCCCAACCCCCAATGTGCAAAATGCCTCCCTAAAATCCTTGCTCGGTGAAAGCGTCACCTGATTGTAACCCCCTGCCCCCCCTGTACGACGCACCAATATATACCACGTGGTGTCCGCAGGCCTCTCCACCGCCTTGTTGAACAGAAGCCTCACTTCCATCTCCAATGGCTCCTTCCCCATCTCCGGCACATTCTTCCAGCCCTCCGCATCCTCAAACTCCCCCTGAAACTGCCCCGGATAGATATCCGTGCTCACAATCTGATAACTGCCGAGATCCATCACATAATCCGTCCGGGGAAAACCATTGTGATTCTCCCCCGGTATAAAACCAACCCCACCCACCATGATCGTGTTCTTCAATCCCTTCGGCGGCCACGAACATGGGTAGTTCAACACGATGCTCTTCTTCCCAATCTTGTCCAATGCCTCCCAAAGCGTCTCCGCCTCCACCCGGTCGCTGCCAAAACACTGCACGATGTTCCGGTTATCCAAAGGCTGGCCGGTCTTGTGATAATGAAAATCTGTCACCCCGCTCGCCCCTGCTAACGCCCCTGTCGCAATCGCTGTCCAGTTCGGTGGCGTAATGGTTGGAAATGGCGCTAAACAGTTCTCCGCCACAACCCCTCTCTCCATCAGCTTCTTAAAGGTGGGTAAATACCCCTCCTCAATGTGCTTCACAATTAAATGTTCCATCACTGAATCCAACCCTATTATCGCTACTCGCTTCGGTGTATTAGCCATAGTCTCCTCCCTTCTATTTCGTATTTTAGGTAAGTTTAAATAGAAAAATCCTTTTAGTTATTGGGCAAAAAAAATGCCAATACTATATATTATGTTATATTGTTGATTTAATTATTATTTTTATGAAACTTAATCTTTTATTATGTATTAATATGTCACTATAGTAACTCTATTGATATTTTGTCGATAAGCATTTAATATTAAATGTTTTTTTAAGTAATCATGTTTTGAAGTTTTTATCCACTGCTTTTTAACCAATTTAGAATTTAATAAATAAATATATCTGGTTAATATGAAAAAAGAAAAAGAGAATCCTCAGTTCATCTAATTTTTAGTTCCATCATTATAATGTCCCCATTGTGACTTTAATGTCGTTATAGTAACTTTATAATTGCCAAAGAAATTAAATAATGATATAAGTGACCTAAATCATTACCCCAAGAAAGGATTATCTATGAACCAACTAAAGATCAAACCCTCCGAGAACCAATTGAGACTCATCTCTATTTTGAATATATTTTCTAAACCAATTCAGAAAAACATTATTTCTGACTTGTTGGGTATACCATTAGGTGAACTTGACCAGATGGCAGAGGTTCTTAACCATCTTGGATGGGTAAAACAGCATGATGGATGGTTTTCTTTAACCCCAAAAATCCCCAAGTCAATCATTAAGAAAACAGAAATTTATAATTCCCAAGACTGGCTAAATAAACTCCTTGAGCGATTGCAACGACTTGTTGATTCTCAGAAAGTTAACCCAACCCATCTTTTCTTCCTTCTTAAAAAAGCAGGCCGAGAGAAAGAGGCGGCAACTATAGCATATCATTGTGCCTTATCCGAGATAGAAGGATGTAATTTTACCACTGCATTGGATTATTGCAGACAATCCTTATCCATTTTAAACACGAAAATAGTTAATGAAGATAGCGACAATCTATTAGTGAAGGTCACTTTAACCTTTTCAGATCTTTGCTGCCGTCTCAGGAGGGACCATATTCTATTGCCTGATTTGCTACGTTCAGCCATGGCCGCAGCGATACGTCTTGGTGATCAACGGCATCTTGCTCTTACTCATTTACACTTAGGTCGAGCATATGCTTTGATGCACATGAATAATGAAGCCATTAAGAGCTTATCCCAAGGTTTGGATCTTGTGGAAAAGATTGGCGATAGAGACATCATCATGAGATCAGCCGAATTCTATGGACATTTTTATTTTATGAAAGGACTGTGCAAAGAGGCGGCAGATTATTGTGAAATGGCTTTATCGAGATGTTCCCTTGATTATAATCATGTTTCAGGTTTTATGACTCCAGTTCTATTAGCTTTATCCAGTGCGGGTATGGGGCAGTTCCATAGAGCTATTGGGGTGATGGACTCATCTTGGCGACGTGCTCTCATGAATTCAGATAATTTTCTGGCGGCATATTACAGGACCTTTTTAGGACAGATGTTAATTATGTATGGAAGAATTGAGGAAGGAGCATCCCACCTCTACGCAGCCGAGAGAGATGCTCTTAGTTATGATGATACTTATACAATGCTTTGGCTTAGAAGGATCTTAGCCTATTATTATTATCTAAAAGGAGAAGACTTCGAATCTTACCACTGTTTAGAGACGGCCTTGAATTTATCACATAAGATTGGTCTACGTCGGCCTTTTTATGCCCTGCCTTGGGTCCTTGAACTTCTTTTCCATTTTCACCAAAAGGGATTCTCTCCTTTATCTGATTATCCTTTTGAACATGAAATGCAGTTAGCCCTAAAAGGACCAAATGCTCTTCTGCGAGGGACAGCCTTACGAATTTTAGCCAAACAGAGTCAAGAAAAAGAGGAAAATCTAACCGAAGTGGAAAGACTCCTTTCAGAGAGTGAATCAGAGCTGATGAGGGCAGGAGCAAGCATCGAAGTAGCTAAAACTAGGTCGGAAATGGCCTTAATAAAGCTAAAACAAGGAGATAAAAAAGGGGCTAGCGAATTGGCGCTGAAGGCTTGGGAGGCTTGGTCAAGTCTTAACCACAAGTCCTTCCCTAAGGAACTTAGATCTTTGATAGAATGGGGTGATATGTCGGGATCCCAGAAGTTAGATAGCAAAGATATTTTGAGTCGTTACCTCGAGTTGATTGATAGGCTTTCCCCTTCTGCAAATTTGGATGATATGCTCAACCGCCTCATCAGTGACACCTGCCAATTCTTTGAAGCCGAACGAGGGGGATTCTTCACTTACAAAGGAAGTAGAGAAGGTCAGGAGTTCGTTCTAAGGACTGGATATAATTTGACCCAGGAACAGGTCAATAGCGAGGAATTTCGATTCAATCTACAACATATCGCCCGCGCCTACGAGAGCAATGAACCTTTAGTGATAAGAGAACCTAAGGTTAAAAGTGCTTCATCTGGCCACCAGATTGTTTCGATTCTCTGTGTGCCTTTTGAAATGCTTGGAAAAGACCGTGGGATTTTATATTACGATAAATTATACCTTGATGGGGCCTTTGACGTCTTCAACAAGAACACCATTAGTCAAATCACAAAAAGCTTAGGAAATTATATTAACAATATCTATCGTTATTCAAAGCAAATGGAGATTAAATCACGTGAGGCCTTAACCAAAGTGACGGTTAATGGGCAAAGCGGAGTAGAGGTTTTCGAGGGTTTGGGTGAAGCCTTTCAGGATTTGTTATATAGAATTGAGACGGTTGCCAGATCAGATGTTTCTGTTTTGATTCTGGGAGAGACTGGAGTGGGGAAGGAACTTCTTGCGAAAAGGATCCATTTAATGAGTCCCCGAAATAGGGGACCTTTTGTGCCGATTAATCCCTCATGCATTCCTGAAAGTCTTGTGGATAGTGAACTGTTTGGACACGAAAAAGGTGCTTTTACAGGTGCAGATCATGCGAAGCCAGGGCGGATGGAGTTAGCCCACAAGGGGACCCTTTTTATTGATGAAATCGGCGAAATCCCCAAGTCCATTCAAGTAAAGCTCCTCCGAACGCTGGAGGAAAAGGCTTTTGTTAGAGTCGGAGGCGTGTTAAAGCGAGAGGTTGATTTTCGCTTGATTACAGCAACAAACCGGGATTTAGTAAAAGAAGTAGAAGCCGGCCATTTTCGACAAGACCTTTACTACCGATTGTGTGTCGTCACATTGAAAATTCCACCTTTACGGGAGAGGGGAGATGATGTCATCAAATTGGCCCAAGAGTTTCTATTTTATTATGCAAAACGATATAATTGTCCTCCCCATCTTCTCAATCCGGAAGAAAAGATGAGGTTGAAGGCTTATCACTGGCCTGGAAATATCAGAGAGTTAAGAAATGTTATTGAGCAATCAGTAATCATGTCTAGTCTGGGGAAATTTGAACTAATCATTCCTCGAGCACCGAATACATCAACAACTTTTAGAGAAATATTAGACAACCTAATGGTCCAAAAACCAACGATTGAAGACTTGGAACGTCGATACATAAAATTTGTTCTTCAGGAAACAAAAGGGAGAATAGGTGGCCCATCAGGCGCAGCCAAAATTTTGGGTCTCAAGCGGACAACTCTATACAAGCGTATGCAAAAACTTGGACTCAGAATTTAATCAACCCCTCTATTGGAGCGAAGCAACACTGTTGTTGAGTTACACTGAAAACTGACCCACTTTGATCAGTTGATAAGGGACACTGTAATAGTGGTGATCAACCTCAAAAAGGAAACACCGCGATCACGAAGAGAACGGATTTCTTCGTCTATTTAACCTTTCACTCACAAGCTGTTTTGGTAAAATAGTGAAATGAACAGGTGCCTTTTATTTGGTGACCCCTTAATTATGAATCCCTATTTTTATGATATTCGCCGTATTGCTTTTCCTCCTTTTCCTTCAGGACGGGGAAGGCTTCGCCGGGGGAATTTTTATATCTATTATTCTGTACTTTCTTTTATTAAGGGAGGCAAACGAACTCTTGATTTCTCTTCATCAGCCGATATCAAGGCCCCTTGGAGAAGATTCTTAGTAAATCTATCAAGGATGATGAGGAGTAAATTCTTAGCATGTCATGAGTAAACAGCCCGTTGAAACCTGACACCGTTGCATCCTCTTGTTTAGCTTTGACCCCAAAAACGGACTGATTTAAGGCTTTCCATCACATCTCTGGCTTTAATGTTTCCTTTAATTCCCATCTCTGAGAGGATATCAATCGTTTCTGAAAGGGTCAGATTTAACAGTTCAGCAACTTCTCGAAGGGTCAATTTACCCCTCTCGTAAGATTTTGCCACATAGAATTCGAATCCCATTCTGGTTAGTTTTCGAAGGGATTGTGTCTTCTCAAGCTTCTCTGACTTTGCTACATACTCTATCGCCTTATCAATATCCTCAGGAATTCTCAGGGATTTGACTTTCATGTTTCTTCCTCCAATAAAAATTTAGCCATACTATATTCATCTTCACTAATAAAATCAGAAAGTTTTTCGAGCCAATTTAAAGCAGTTGCTTTGTTGACAATGTTTCTCTGATAGAGAAAACAAATGAGAACGCCTGGCAAAATATAAGGAATAGCCATTGATTTAAGTAATCGAGTTAATTTGGCATCATCCGTTGCTATTAAATCATGCTGTTCTCTTTTAAAAACTTCTATAAGGGCTTGGCCTCCCTTTAAATGAACCAAAGATACTTTTCCAGTAATCCGGATGAATCCATTTTCGATATTCTTTTCAACCAATTCTGCATCTTGCAAACCTTTGCTCTTACCGATGTCAACAACCTCCCTCTTAACAGTAATAGGGATGGTGACTCCAAATTGTTTGCAAATTTCTTCCTTCAAGCCAGCCTTAGTTAGTTTGATTAAGCAATCTGAATCCATTAGTATTTTCATTGTATTCTATTGTAATAAATAAACTACAAATGTCAATATACATTCTCAAGAAAAAATAGGGGCCACCTACTAAAAGGCACCTGTCAGTTTTTTTTGAATTGATTATTTATTTAACAATCTACCTTCAGTGTTTGACACCCAATTTAATGTATCCACATCTTAAAAAGGGCTGTCCCGTGTCAAGGACAGACCCCAAACAATTCCACCCTTACGCGGGTTTTCAATTTGGGGATGTGTCCTTATTTTAAGGGAAAAAGGCTATCTTGTTAAGGGCTGCACCAAGGGCTGACCCCATTTGTTTTATTCACGTGGCAAACTTGCTTCGGAATGGGAGGCTACTTTGGATCGGAATCAGTGACCACAATGCACCGGAAGATGCAGTCATAAAGCTGCTTGCAGGTTATACAAACAGATTGACTTTTGGCAAACATTTCCTTTTTAAGGAATTAACTACATGAAACCGTTATATTTTTAAATCTTTTCCTTAAACAATATTTCTTATTACCAGACAGCCAAGATTGGTGTAGATCGTAAAATAGAATTGGACACTGAATTGTGATTAAATACAATTCTACGTTAGGAAATTGTATTTTTTTCTGAAAAAATACAATTCTTGACTATTGTTTTGTACCTTCACCGATAGTACGCAAAAGACCCTTTTCAGCAGGTAATGTCGGTGGAAGCTGAGGCGCAATCCCCGCTAACGTAAAAAGTCATGGTAGTCCAAAAGCAATTCTTCAAGACTGGCTCTGGCAACACCGGTAAGTTTGAGTTCGGTCTTCTTGGATGTTGCGGATGCCATGCTACCCACAGCGATATTTTGAACTCCGCTCTCAACTGCCTGAACCATCTAGTCATACAAACGATTCCGCTTTTCAATAAAGCGATCGCAGAAGACGACCGTGGCATCGTAAACTGCCTGGGCGGTCTGAAAGCTGCGTAGCTTACGGTACCCGCCATGCTGTGGAATCAGGTCAGTATTCTTATTCATAGGGTTTTCCCCACAATCTTCTCAGCATCTTTCACGCGAAGTTTGCCGGAGATGAGCTTGGGCAGCAGTGTGTCGCGTAGGGCAGTGAGGGTGCGGGATTGTTCTAATTTTTTTTGAATGGCGCTGTAGAAAGGTTGCACTTTTTCCGTGAATATCTGCATCACTCTTTCCTCTGATACCAACATCAAGATTGGCCGGAATGCTGCTTTACTGATTTCGGCAAATGTTGTCCCGCTGGTCGTCTGCTTGATCTCATCCATCTTGAAATGGCACCAGTTCAATGTATACAAGTTTGAGACAGGGCCGTGACAGACCAAATAAATCCCTGATTAATGGCTACTGGTACTGCACTAAGAGCCAAGTATCCCACTGGGGCACGAGATGACATAAGTACTGTCCCTTCAGGTAAAAGGCCGGAACTTATCTGAGACAAACCAGCTTCTTTAATTTTACGTTCCATATCCAGAAGGATCGGTGCCCCCAATCCAGCCAGGTCCTTTGGAGTTGCCCAACAATACTCCCCATTCCAGTAATCCTTTTCACTAGTACTTGGGGTTCCGCCTCGCAC
>JBBIRT010000038.1:19551-24616 GCA_037441725.1 Deltaproteobacteria bacterium
GGGGATCGCCTCCTCGCATCTCTCTCCACCCTTCCGGGATCTCACCAAGTTCGGAGTCCACGAGGCGGTCAGGGAATAAGTGGTCGAAAGCACGGCTTTCGATTACACCCTCACCTCTTGCCCCCCTCCCAGTGGGAGAGGGGTGGTCGTCAGGCCGGGGTGAGGGTTGATTTTGAGCGCGGGCAGCATTTCGCCGCACGGGGTCAAAATCAATGAACCAAGATTTAAAAATTGCACGTGCAATCCCATCAAGAGTCTCATTCATCCGCCGATTCAACTCAATCTTGTCATCCAGTGTGCCGATAATGTGGGCAATGGCGCGCTGTTCAGGGAGGGGAGGTAGAGGAATCTCGATTGTACGTAAATAAGTAACCGGCTGTGCGATTGATGGAACACCGACCTGGGATGTGTTAGCTAAGAGTCTGTGCCGTCCCTCAAGTGTTTTAAAAAAGGCCACCACATATTCGGGAATGACTTTCGAAAGATCACATCGCATGTAGAACTGGCTTTGCGATACTACATAGCGCTCAAACTTTGAGTTATTAGGCACCATTGAAACCTGTCCAATGTTGCCACGATGAGTAAAGACAATGTCCCCGCGCTTGACATTTGCGTTCTTGAGTCTATCTGCATGTTCTTCAGTGATGAAATTGAAACCAGGAGTCTCATCAAGCTTGAAACCCTGCAAGTGTTGTCCACTGATTATGGGTACGCCGGATGGAACGAACGTCTCTACCTTAATTGAGGAGCCAAAAGGACCCATCCCGACGCGCTCTACAATTTCTTCGATTGTCACAGTTCGCCACTCACCCGCCATAGCCCAGCTCCTCAAGTTTCTTCAGTAGTGTTTCAACTGCTTTCTTGAGCATCGGAATATCGCGTTTCACCGCCTCCCAAACAATCTCCGTGTCTATGTCGAAATAGTCGTGTACGAGGACGT
The DNA here is from genome assembly GCA_037441725.1 of Deltaproteobacteria bacterium. GTDB lineage: Bacteria > Desulfobacterota > BSN033 > BSN033 > UBA1163 > JBBIRT01. The sequence goes on from JBBIRT010000038.1 coordinate 20,492, forward strand.
TGCGCATGCCGATAATCTTTACCCAGGGAATGTCGGGCGCAAGATTTCGAACCTCATCGGACAGAGCGCGTGCTGCTTCACCGATGATCTGCAAATGCCTGAGAAACCACACCTGAAGCATCTCGTCGCGCTCGAAAGTTATTTTATCTTTGGGTTGGTAACGTTCGATTGCGGAGATGGCTTCCAATATGTCTCGCAGTCTTTCCCTTGGATCTCTCATAGCGGCACCGCCTCGCGTAGTACACGCTCTCGAATTCGTGCCTTGAGACCGCGCTCGGTTACTACATCTACCCGGCACCCTAAGAATTGTTGCAATTCATACTGAAGTCCGCCGAGGTCAAAAATCGTTCTCCCTGGCTCAAGCTCCACTAAGAAATCAAGGTCGCTGGCTTCGTCTGCTTCGTGGCGGGCTGCCGAGCCAAAGAGCCGGATTTCCCGCACTCCGTGTTCGCTACAGATTCGGAGAATTTCTTCACGCTTTGCTTTCACCAATTGTTCAATTGTCATATCCTAACTCCTTCAAGTTCCTATCGATCGCTTCATCCAGCCGCCGAGCTTCTGCCTGCTGCTCACGCCATTGAGCCACAAGCTTTCTCATTTTTTCATCGAATGGTTCGCCGTCGTCTTCACGCGCTTCCGCACCCACATATCGCCCGGGCGTGAGCACGTAGCCGTGCTTACGGATCTCATCGAGCGTAGCTGATTTGCAAAAGCCGGGAATGTCGCGGTAAACCCCACCCTCACCCTGACCCTCTCCCTGAGGGAGATGGTATTCAGAGGAACGCCAGGCATGATAAGTCTTGGCGATGCGGGAAATCTCCTCAGGTGTGAATTCCCGGTGGGTGCGATCCACCATCACACCAAGCTTGCGTGCATCAATGAAGAGCACCTGACCGCGGCGGTCTCGGAAGCGTGTGTTCTTCTTATCCCGCGCCAGGAACCAGAGGCAGGCTGGAATCTGAGTCGAGTAAAATAGCTGACCGGGCAGGGCCACCATGCAGTCAACGAGATCAGCCTCAATGATACCCTTGCGGATATCACCCTCGCCCGATTGATTGGAGGACATGGAGCCATTAGCAAGCACGAAGCCTGCCAAACCTGCAGGCGCAAGGTGGTAGATCATATGCTGGACCCATGCAAAATTGGCATTACCCACAGGAGGCACACCAAACTTCCATCGTTTGTCTTCTCGAAGTCGCTCGCCTCCCCAGTCGCTAACATTGAAAGGTGGATTGGCGAGGATGTAGTCTGCCTTGAGGTCCGGAAAACGGTCATTATGGAAGGTGTCGCCATGAGCAATCTGGCCGTCGATGCCACGGATGGCAAGATTCATCTTTGCCAGCCGCCAGGTGGTATAGTTAGACTCCTGACCGTAGATGCTGATATCCCCGATACGGCCTCCATGGGCGGCAATGAACTCCTCTGACTGAACGAACATCCCTGACGAGCCGCAACACGGGTCACAGACCCGTCCTTTATAAGGCTCGATCATCTCAACAAGCAGACGGACAACACACCGGGGTGTATAAAACTCGCCGCCCTTTTTCCCTTCAGCACTTGCGAACTGGGCAAGAAAATATTCGTAAATACGTCCGAGCACATCTTTGGATCGCGCCTCCCGATCCCCCACACGAATATTTGTGATGAGGTCAATGATTTGGCCCAGGCGCTGTTTATCAAGGGCAGGCCGAGCATATTCCTTAGGAAGCACGCCCTTAAGTGAGGGATTGTCCCGCTCAATACCTGCCATGGCGTCATCAACAAGCTGACCGATGTTGGATTGTTTCGCTTTTGCTTTGAGGTAAGACCAGCGGGCCTCGGGCGGCACCCAGAAGATGCTGACAGCCTTGTACTCGTCAGGATCCTCTGAATCGGCCCCCTGTCCACGTTCGGCTTCGAGCTTGGCATGTTGCTCCTCGAAGGCGTCGGAAATGTACTTCAGGAAGATCAAACCGAGCACAACATGCTTATACTCGGCTGCATCCATGCTCCCCCGCAGTGCATCAGCCATCTTCCATAGCTCAGCTTCATACCCGACATTAGCACCATTTTTACTGCCGGTTTTTTCCATTTTTTGGTCTTTGCCACCACTCACTCCCTTAGATTTCTTAGTTTTCCGTTTCCTCAAGAAGTTCTGGCACATAAACACGCTTCAGTGAAAGCAACTCAAAATTTCAGTATAAATTCAAAATTACCCAAGCATCAAGATTACTAATTTTTCTAAAAATATATCAAAAAGCCGGTATTATAGCAATCTCCGTGAGTTTATGTTCACCCGAAAAAAATAGGGGTTTCTTATAAATTTTTGGTTTTATATTCCCTTTTCAAACACAAAATATTTTTAACGGAATCCCATGAAGAAAGCCAAATATTTTTGAAGGAGTCCCCAAGAGAAGGCCTAAAAAAATTTTTAGGAGTCCCATTTGTACGTGCGAAAGGGAGACTCAACTGACCCTCCCATACCTTCAGTGACGGCGGTGGGAAGACAACTCATAGGGAGGCAGGGAGAAGGTCCATGCTGCCCCAGGGTTTTGAATATGGAATGATCCGGGTCTGTTCCATTCCCATTGGCTTTCAGATGGTCCTGAATGGCAAGAAGGGTTGGTTCAACCCTTCCTTAGTTGAATAGTATGTGGTAGATTTACGTTTGAGTGAGCATCATCCCATTCCTTCCATCCATGAGGCGCAATCTCATGGCCTTGAGATGGAGGCTCACTCACTTCTTCTTTACCCCCTCCTTTTTTATCAGTTTTTCGATCTTTTCGCGGGCAAGCCAACTTGGCGAAAAGAGACCCTGTTCCCATTTGGAAACCGTGGACAGGGTAACTCCTAACTTCCTTGCCAGGTCTTCCTGGGTAAATCCTAATTCAAGCCGGATTGCCTTTATGTCAATGGGTTCCTTTCTCATAGGAATATTGATATCATACTATTAAAATGTTGCCAAGAGATATTTTTACTGTCGGAAGAGTAGGGGAGGATCAGGCGAGGAAGCTAAGGAATGCAGGACTTATTCAGAGGGTTTTAGGAGATACTGCATGCTTAAATGGAGGCAGGTAATGAGGAATATTTCGTAGGTCGCATAAAGATTTTAGCCTGTTTGTAACCCGCATTTTTTTGAGCTAAGTTATTGAAATTATGATGGCGGTGCAGGGATTTGAACCCCGGACACTGCGGATATGTATCTTACATTGAAACAATGCTTTCTATCTGTTCTTAATATAAAGTTCTATGGCTTCTATGAAGGAGATAAAATCATTTCTATTTTCTCGGACCAATATAAGGAGTTTCTCGTCAGAAATAAACCAATATCGATGGATCAGCGAATTCCTAAAATCGAAGAATGGTTTTATTTTCTTCGAAAGGGGTTCTGGAAGGATACTCGTTTGCCCAGCTCGAACGATGGTTTCTATGTACCCGACTACAGGTTCCCCCATATCTTTTGCGAGGATATGCTGGAGTGTATTTGCCATGGCTTCAGCAATCTCAATCAGCGTATACTTAAGCCCTTTCAATACCCATGGTTCTTTTAGTATCTCTACATCTGAGTTCTTCAGGAGTAATGCTTCGATTTCACGGTGACGGGCTTTGATTTCCGAAAGGTATTGTTGAATTTTCTCAACATCAATTTTCATAGCAAGGATGCTTCGGCAAGCAGTCCAGCACATTCTCGATACTTGGATGAGACATATTCCACTAAATCGGTCCTTAACTCCGGATCGCGGTCAACAAGTAATATTCCCTCCTTGAAAACCCGTTTGAGGAATGTAAACGGGGCATTGTTGATAATCTGGACATCAAAGTGGTCGGCAGTAAAGACCATATTATCTGCCTTGGCAACACGAGAAAGTTCAGTTTTTATGTCTGGGCTGATAAGAAAAGGATTTTCTTTGGAATTTTTGATATAAATCCCGATATCAATATCCCTGAAGGATTGTCCTTTTGCGAAAGATCCATAGATATAGGCAAAAATTACCCTTTCGTCTCTTGCAAGAACTTCTCTAAATAGTTTGAGCAGTTTCTCCCTATCCATCCTCTGCCTTAGCATGTTAGTACTTAAAAACAAATATATGGTGGCGGTGCAGGGATTTGAACCCCGGACACTGCGGATATGAGCCGCATGCTCTG
>JBBIRT010000039.1:0-17934 GCA_037441725.1 Deltaproteobacteria bacterium
TATTCCTACGGCTCGGGGATGCCTGTACGACCATGCAGATTACGAAAGACAAACACATGAGGAACTCAATTAAGATATTAGTGATCGATGATGAACCTCTCATGAGGATTACTATTCAGGATGCCCTGATCTCTGAGGGTTATGAGGTCATGATTGCTGAAACCGGAAAAGAAGGAATGAATCTCTTCCGGAATCATCAGATTGATATCCTGATCACTGACCTTAAGCTTCCGGATAAGGATGGAATTGAAATCCTTAAGGAGGCTAAGGCTTCCAATTTTGAAGTAAGTGTAATTGTTATCACAGCTTACGGTTCAATCGATTCAGCTGTTACAGCTATGAAGGAAGGGGCAAGCGATTATCTGACCAAGCCTTTTTCCATGGATGAACTCCTTCTTATTATCAATCGCTTGATTCGGATAAGACGATTAGAGGAAGAGAATCTCCTTCTTCGAAAGAAGGTAGAGGAACGCTATGGATTAGAAGGATTGGTAGGGAAGAGTCCCCAGATGCAAAAGATCTACGATTTAATTGAGACGGTCTCGCAGACCAATACCACCGTGCTCATCAATGGAGAAAGTGGGACAGGAAAAGAGCTTGTAGCCAATGCGATCCATCTTCAAAGTCCAAGAAAGAACGGTCCTTTTATCAAAGTCAACTGCGCTGCTCTCCCTGAATCTCTACTTCAGAGTGAACTCTTTGGCCATGAAAGAGGAGCATTTACCGGTGCATCAAGACAGAGGAAGGGGAGGTTTGAGATTGCTGATGGAGGGACCCTTTTCTTAGACGAGGTGGGAGATATTACCCCTACTGTCCAGGTAAAACTTCTTCGTGTGATCCAAGAGAGACAATTCGAACGAGTAGGTGGGGATGGGACCCTTTCAGTGGATGTTCGATTGATCTGTGCGACTCAGAAAGATCTGAAAGAAGAGGTTCGAAAAGGGAATTTTAGGGAAGACCTTTATTACCGTCTAAATGTCGTTCCAATTGTTCTTCCTCCTTTAAGGGAGAGGCGAGAGGATATCCTTCTATTAACAGACCATTTCATTGAAAAATTTTCTAAAAAAATTGGCAAAGAGATTAAAGGCCTCTCCGAAGAAGCAAGAAGCCTTCTCTTAAAATATCCTTTTCCAGGAAACATCCGAGAATTAGAAAACATGATTGAAAGAGCGATTGCTTTAATTAAAGGAAGAGTGATTCAGGTTGAGGACCTTCCGGAAGAGGTTTGTGGTCATCCAAGTACGATCAATGAGGTTTGTGAAAAGATTCGTGGGACTAGGCCCCTCGCAAGTGCTACCAAACTTTTTGAAAAGGAGTATATTCAGAGTGTGCTCGAGAAAACAAAAGGGAAAAAGGGGCAGGCTGCTGAAATTTTAGGAATTTCAAGAAAAACCCTCTGGGAAAAGATCAAAGAATTAGAAATTGAGATCTAAATTTCCTCTTAAAGGTCAGAAACCGTTTCTTCCCTGAAAAATTTGTTACCAAGCAGACGGTTGCAACTTCTGCTACCCTCGTCTAAAAATGGGAGAGATGCCAGCTTGTACCATCAATTGTGTTGGAGGTGTTTTTACCTTTGGAGATATCAATGATCCCAAAGTGCAAAGAAAGATGAAAATGGCAAAGCCTCTTAAACCTGAGTTTAAAACAAAACCTTCGGTTTATTACATCCCATTTAAAAATAGAAAATGGGATACTATTTAAAATGCTACTCATTTCCTTAAGAAAAGGGGCTGGGTTTTATTCAATAACAGCCCCTTTTTACCCTTACGAATTGACACCCCTCAAATTTAAAACAACAATTTTATAAATTTTATTGGTGATTTTTTATAATCTTGCAATTCCTTAGCTCCTGATCCATAATGGATCAGGAATCGACCATCCTCCCAGAAAAAAAACATGACCCGTGATGTCCTGGAAAAGGATTCAACCCTTCAATTTCCACATGTGTTGATCTTAAAGGCTTCGGCTGGTTCAGGGAAGACGTATTCTCTCACCAAAAGGTATGTCCAGTTCCTTCTCTCCGATCGAATTCCCCAAAACCATTTAAGAAATATCCTGGCTATTACCTTTTCAAATAATGCAGCCAAAGAGATGAAGGAACGGATCCTTTCATGGCTCAAAGATATTTATTTCAACCTGGCTGAAAAGGTTGAGGAGGTTTCTGAGATTATTTCCCTGGGTCAAGAACACCTTTTAAAAAAGGTGGAGATCACCATAGAGGGAATTTTGAAGAACTATTCAGAATTTCAAGTAAAGACCATTGATAGCTTTATGACTTCCATTTACAAGGCCTCGGCCATCCATTTGGGTTATAGCCCTGACTTTGAAATCCATATGAATCCTGAGGAGGTTATGACTTATGCTTTTAATCGGTTTCTTCGAGGGGTTAGAGAAAAGACCCGTGAGGCAAAATTCCTCGAGGAACTCATTGAAATCATCCTGGAAGGAAAGGGTGGGGAGTCTACCTTTCCATGGAACCCCTCAAAAGATATTCTCAATGAAATCATGGGACTCTACCATCAGCTCTCAGGAATTGTAAAAGAGACAAGGGAGGTAAGTTTTCGAGAGGAGATCGAATCGATCAAGGAGGAGATTCGGAATAGGGCAGAAGGACTGAACTCCTTAATCGAAAAATCGAACCTCACACGAAGCCAGGGGAGCTCTTTCTTTAAAATTTTAGAGGCCGTAAAGAAGGGGAATTATCCTGACCTTATTGAAAAAGGTCTTCTCAATCCACCTGTCATCAAGCCGAAGAAAGGGGAGGGAGAGAACGAGTTTGAAAGGATTTTTGAACAATGGAATCTATTAACCAGAAGTATTAAAGGATATATCGAGTATTACTCGAAGACATATTACCTTCCCTATTTGACCATTTATGAAGCCTTCAAAGATCACCTTGAAGAGGTCAAGAGAAGGGAGGGGGTAATATTTATTCAGGATGTCAATAAAAAGCTTTCAGAATACCTTCATCGAGAGATCGTGCCAGATGTCTATTTTCGAATTGGAGATACGATCTATCACTATCTGATTGATGAATTTCAAGATACCTCCCCCATCCAATGGGCCAACCTCTTTCCTCTTATTGAAAATTCCCTTTCTCAAGGGGGGAGCCTCTTTGCAGTGGGTGACACCAAACAGGCCATTTATGGTTTTAGAAATGCAGATTATGAGATCATGAGGGGGCTCGAATTAAATAACCCTTTTCCCTCAGCCTTGCATCAGGTTAGAGAGCTGGATCTCAATTATAGAAGTCAAAATGACGTAGTTGAATTCAGCCAGACCTTCTTTAGGAAGATCGCTTCAGATCAAGAGAAGTATGGGAAACCTGCCAGACAAAGTGGGCTCATTGATTTTGAGCAGAGGATTGCGAAGGGAGAAAAGGGTTCAGGTTATGTGGAAATCATTCAATGCGTTAGCAAAGATGAGGAGTCGCCTGAAAAGGAAAAGATCCAGAGATTAGTCAAGGATTTGATTCAAAGAGGATATCCATACTCAGATATAGCGATATTAACCTATCGAAATGAAGATGTGGTGAACCTCACCACATGGCTTAATGAGATCGACATCCCATTCGTCTCTTATAGTAATCTCGATATTCGAACAAGAAAACTTACAGCAGAGATCATTGCTCTGCTGACCTTTCTCGATGCACCCCTTGATCCCCTCTCGTTTGCAGGATTTATTCTTGGCGAGATCTTTAGAAAAGCCTTAGAGAGTAATGGACAGACCCTTGAGTTAAAGACTATTCATGAATTTCTCTTCAGGAATCGTAGGAAAGTTCCCCTTTATAAGGCCTTTCAGGAACATTATCCTAAACTTTGGGAGATTTATTTTGAATCCCTCTTCAATTCGGTCGGTTATCTTCCTCTTTATGATCTGGTCAATGAGATTTATCGGATTTACAAGGTGTTCAATCATTTCAGGCAGGAGGAAGCAACCCTCATCAAATTATTGGAAGTGATCAAAGATTTTGAGGGGAAGGGAAGAAACAATCCATCTGATTTTCTCAGGGATGCCTTTGACCCAAACTTGGAATCCCTAAATTGGACCCTCGATATTCCTGCAGGGATCGATGCAATAAAAGTAATCACCATCCACAAAGCAAAGGGATTGGGGTTTCCCGTGGTCATTATGCTTTTATATGAAGAGACCCCAAGGGGATTTAAATATATACTGAATGAAGAGAAAGGAGGAGTCCACCTGCTTAAAATCAATCAGCAGATCATGAAGGCCAGTGAAATTCTTCATGAGAAATATGAAGAGGCAAAGATGAGGGATTGGGTGGATAGACTCAATACCCTTTATGTGGGATTTACGAGGGCGGAAGACGAACTCTATGTCATTGGAGTTCAAAGAAAAGCCAGACAGTTCCCTATTGATCTTCTTAAGAACATAAATTCACCCGTAGGGTCACCAGGTCATCCGCGATCTCGTCCTTCCCAATTAGAACAAGAGGTTTTAAATCCCTCTCATCCTCTTAACCCCTTGAGGTTTCCTTCTATTCCTATGAATGAGTTAAACTTGTTGGAACGACTCGTTTCCGAGGAGGAGAGAAAGAGAGGAGAATTTATTCATAGGAGCCTCTATTTTATTGATTATATCGATGAGTCCATCGGAGAGAGGTTAGATAAGATCATTCAACAGGTGAATGAGGAAATGGGAATGGAAATGGATATAGAAGCCATAAAGAAAAATCTTTTAGAGTTCTTAGGCCTTGAAGATCTCAGGCCCTATTTCCAATATAAACCTGGTCGAGTTATCCAAAGGGAACAAGATGTTGTAGACTCCTTTGGAAATCTTTTCAGGATGGATAGGGTTGTCATCGATGAAGATGAGGTGTGTATCATAGACTTTAAGACTGGTAAGAACAAGGAGTCTGAAAAAGACTATACTTCCCAGATTAAAAATTATGTTCGAATCCTAAAGGAGATTTTTCCAGAAAAGAAGATTGAAGGACTCATTGCTTATTATGATTTGAAAAAGACTGTAAAGATTTAACAGGATTTAAGGGATTAAAGGATTTCGTAATGCATCCCTGAAGTGGAGACCCCTATTAGAATGAGTAGGGCATTATGCAGTCTCTAAAATTTTACTTGACAACACAAAATATTGTGGTAACTTTTTTCTTATTAATAATATTTAGTGGAGGAAGAACGATGGATGGCGTTCAACTCACCCCAAATGCCATAACGGTCCTAAGGAAACGTTATCTTAAGAAAGATCGTGAAGGAAATGTTTTAGAAACTCCTGAAGAATTATTTAGACGGGTTGCCAGAAATATTGCTCAAGCTGACCATTACTATCAACCCGAGACTGATCTTCGTTCTATTGAAGAAGAGTTTTATGATTTGATGGTTTCTTTGGATTTCCTTCCTAACTCCCCCACTTTGATGAATGCAGGGAGGGAACTTCAACAACTTTCTGCCTGCTTTGTTTTACCTGTAGGGGATTCCATGGATGAGATCTTTGATGCCGTGAAGCAGATGGCTTTAATTCAAAAAAGCGGTGGGGGTACAGGTTTCTCCTTTTCTCAGATTAGACCAAAAAATGATGTGGTAGGCTCAACCCATGGGATTTCAAGTGGCCCTGTATCCTTCATGAGGGTTTTTGATACCGCAACAGAGACGATTAAACAGGGGGGAACTCGAAGAGGGGCCAATATGGGCATCCTTCGAGTCGACCACCCTGACATTCTTGATTTCATTCAGTGTAAAGAGAAAGACCATCATTTCAACAATTTCAATATTTCTGTAGCGGCTACACATGAATTCATGGAGGCGGTTAGAGGGGATAAGGAATTCGGGCTTAGGAATCCCAGGACCAGAGAGGTAGTAGGTTACCTAAGAGCACGGGAAGTCTTTGAGAAGATCATCTATTATGCATGGAAGAATGGTGATCCTGGAATTATCTTTATCGATCGGATCAATCAAGACAATCCCACTCCCCAGGTAGGACAGATTGAAAGCACCAATCCATGTGGAGAGCAACCTCTCCTCCCTTACGAATCCTGTAATCTCGGCTCAATCAATCTTTCTCATATGGTAAGAAATGGAGCCATTGATTGGGAAAGGCTTGGTTTGGTCACAGAGAGGGCAGTCCATTTCTTGGATAATGTCATCGACATGAATAAATATACCCTCCCTCAGATTGAGACGATGACCAAAGCCAATCGAAAGATTGGTCTTGGAGTCATGGGATTTGCCGATCTTCTCGTTCTCTTGGGGATCCCCTATAACAGTCCTAAGGCCTTGGAGATTGGAGGGAAGGTCATGTCTTTCATACAGAGAAGGGCAAGGGAGGCCTCAAGAGAGCTAGCCCTAAAGAGAGGTTCTTTTCCAAACTTTGAGGGAAGCAGATTGAGAGAGCAATGGGATGCCATGAGGAATGCCACCGTTACGACCATCGCCCCAGCTGGAACTATCTCGATCATTGCAGGGACCTCTTCTGGGATCGAACCCATCTTTGCCTTAGCCTTTTACCGTCATGTCTTGGAAGGGAAGGAGCTCTTGGAAGTGAATCCCTATTTTGAGGCATTGGCAAGACAGGAGGGTTTTTATTCAGAAGAGCTGATGGAAAAGGTTGCACAGAGCGGAACCCTTCAAAATATTAAAGAGGTTCCAGAAAACATCAGGAAACTCTTCGTCACCGCTCATGACATTTCTCCTGAAGATCATATCCGAATGCAAGCCGCTTTTCAAAAATATACGGATAATGCAGTTTCGAAAACAGTCAACTTCCCTTATGAGGCTACAGTCGATGACGTCGCCAAGGTCTATCAGTTGGCCTATGATTTAGGCTGTAAAGGGGTGACCATTTATCGCGATGGGAGCAGAACCAAACAAGTCCTTTATAAAGGGATGGTATCAAAAAATGGGGAGGTCTTGAAAAGAGAAGAGAAATCCCTCGGAGACGAGTCGTATCGACCTGAAACAGAAAGAAAACCAAAGGTTCGACAGGATGTCATTCATGGATCGACTCGCAAGATTCGAACTGGATGTGGAAATCTTTATGTAACCATTAATGAAGATGGAGAGGGGAGGCTTTTCGAGATCTTTAATCAAATAGGGAAGGCAGGAGGTTGTGCGGCTTCTCAATCCGAGGCCATTGGCCGACTGGTCTCCTTATCGTTTCGATCAGGGATAGAGCCTGAAGATGTCATCCGACAATTAAAAGGGATTAGCTGCCATATGCCTGTATGGTGCCGGGAGGGAAAGATCCTTTCATGCTCAGATGCTGTGGCTAAGGCGATCGAATGGCATCTTCTCAGTAACGAGTCGTACCGACAAGAAAAGGGCAGGAGGAAACAAAAAGAGGTTGAGATGGAGCTGTCCATGCCCAAGGGGCCTATGAAAGAAGTCGGAACGACTCATATCCGAGAAGAAAGATTTTATCAAAAGGATTTAAATCCTATTTTTCAAAGAGGAGCTTGCCCAGAGTGCGGTGGGCCTCTGGTCTTTGAAGAGGGCTGTGCCAAGTGCTTCTGTGGGTATTCAGACTGTGGTTAATCCTAAAGGGTAATGCCTCACTGAAGTGAGGAACCCTATTAGAATCAGGTAGGGATCTCACCGAAAATTTTATAAAGCGGAGCACTTCAAAAAGGGGCTGGTAAAATTATATCATCCAACAAATCATTGCCTTCCAGTGTTTAAGGAATTCTGTAGTTATGGGATAAACTGAGGTTTCCGCTATAAAATTTTCTCCGACATCCCTGCCTAATTCACCGAATGAGTGATGCTTTACCCTAAAGGAATAAAATTTCTTTCCATTCATAGAAGGATTTGATATAATATTTCTAAAAAAATAGGCCTTGGTCTTCATGAAAGGGGTTCAAAGATTTTCCATAGTTATCTTTCTGAGTTGTATCGGGGGTCTTTTTCTGGGATTTGGGTCAAAGGCCTATAGCGATGGTTACTCCCAAAGATTTGAGCCAAGACCAGGAATAAAAAGGGTATTTCTCTATGAAGCGAAGAAATTGGGAGTTCCTATCCTTAAAGCATCGATTGGGATCGAAAATGGGTCCTTTGGGAATGGAAGGCCTCTCTATCAGGTTCGAGCTACAGTGGATTCTCTACGTTCATTTAAATTCTTCATGGAGATGAGCAATCGGTTTTATTCTATGATAGAAGCAGAGACCTGCCAGCCCATCCAGTATGTGAAGGAAATAGATCAAAAGGGATTTCTAATCAAGAGGAGAAACTATCTCCAGACCATTCACTTTGATTTTATCAATAATAAAATAGAGGTGGAGAAGAAGGGAAATAGGGAGAAGCAGGCATATTTCCTTTCCCCTGGGACTTATGATCCCCTTTCGATGTTTGCCAAATGCTATTTAAAAGATGAGATCGTCCCAGGCCAAGACCTTCACATGTTTATCTTTGATGGGGTAAAGTTGCGTCAAATGGTCTTTTATTCAAAGAGAGAAAGAGTTCAATCCAAAATATGGGGGGAGGTTGAAGCGATCTGTCTGGAGTCAAACACCCCTTTTTCGACCTTTGAAGAGAGAGAAGGTAAGATCCGCATTTGGTACATTGCCCATGGAGAGAAGATTCCAATCGCTATTGAATTAGATCTTCCTGTGGGAACCCTCCTCTTTGAATTGGAGGGGATAAAGGATGGTTAAGAGAAAAGGATGAAAGGAGGATAAGATGGCTCAGAAAAAAGCGGCCCAGAAGGGATCAAAGAAAGGTATAAAGAAGGGTGAGGCTTACCAGTGTAGTGTTTGTGGACTCGTTGTCACCGTGGATGAAGTCTGTGGGTGTGTGGATGCCTGTGATATCATCTGTTGCGAAAAACCAATGAAACCTAAGAAAAAAGCTTAGGGGGATTAAACCCTCTCTGTTCCCTTAGGATTATTTTCGATTTAATGCGTTCAATGAGGTGATTTGATGGAAAGAAATGAGGATCTTTCCAGAAAAGGATTAGAATCTCTTCAGGCCATTGCAAAGGCCGTTTCTCATGGACTCGATCTGGATACCATCCTTGAGAGGACCGCTGATAAGATTCTAGAGTTCATGGATGTTGAAAACCTGGCCTTTTTCTTCTACGAAGAGGATTCAGACTCTTTAGATTTAAAAATCCACCGCGGTTTAAGTGACGATTTCTTATGTAAGATTTCGAGGATCAAAATTGGTGAAGGTTTGACAGGTTATGCAGCCCAGCAAAAGAGGATTATCATTACAGACTCGGCCAAGGATGACCCAAGAAGTCTTCCAGTCATCAGAGAAGAATTGAAGAATCAGAGTAGTTGTTATATCCCCCTCCTGAGTAAGGATAAACTCTATGGGGTCCTTTCCATGGGTTACCACTCCTTCCATCCCTTTACTCTTCAGGAGATCCAGGTTCTTGAGACTATTGGAAATCTTATTGGACAAGCTATTGAGAATACAAGGCTCTTTGAAGATTTGGTCAAGTATAGTTCTGAATTGGAAAAGATGGTAGAAGTAAAAACTCAGGAGGTCCTTAAGAAGAATGAAGATCTGAAACAGGCCTATGAGGATCTGAAACTGGCGCAAGACCGTCTGGTCAAGGCAAGTCGGTTAGCAGCCATAGGTGAGGTGAGCCTTACTGTTAGGCATGAGGTGAATAATCCTCTCACCACTATCCTTGGAGAAACCCAGTTGTTGCTCATGGACCAATGCCTCCCTGAAGAGGCCAAGTCAAGTCTTAAAACCATTGAAAAGATGTGTCTCCGTATACAAGATGTAGTTAAGAAATTGAGCGAAGTAAAAGAGGATAAGACTAAAGAATTTATGAAAGGGCTTAGGGCAATAGATTTTGATTAAAACCTAATTCTCTACATGGAAATCACCCCTCCCCATGGAACAACTGACCACAGATATCCTCATCATTGGTAGCGGGTTGGCAGGCCTTCTCTCCGCATTGGAAGCAGAAAGAAGGGGGCTTCAAATTATTATCGTTGGGAAATTTGCCATTGGGATGGGGACGAATACCTCATTATCCAATGGCGCTTTTACCGCTTCGAACTCCTTCTTTTCCAAAGAGGAACATCTCCGAGCAACCCTTGACTCTGGAAAGGGATTGTCGCAGGTAAAAAAAGTAAATGCCCTTATCGAACATGGGTCAGAAGCTATCATCAGATTGAAACATTATGGGGTTCCTATTATTGAAAAAGGAATGGGATACGTTGTAGGCCGGCCCAAAGGCTCTGATCAACTGCCAGGAATCCTCTTAATCAAGCCTCTGATCGAGAGGATAAAGCAGACTCCCATCCAGCTCTTACAAGGGATGGTCATTTTTGACCTCATCGTTGAGGAAGGCGAGGTTCAAGTTGCATTTGGTTTCATTAAAGATGGTAAACCCTGATTGATGCAACCCAACGCAGTCCTGATCACCACAGGGGGGGCGGGGGCTATTTTCCAAAGGAATGATAATCAAAAAGGTATTTTTGGAGATGGATATGCCTTAGCCCTTCGAGCAGGGATCCCCCTTCTGGATTTAGAATTCGTTCAATTTTATCCTTTTGCCTTAGGAGAACCGAGGCTATCTTCCTTTCTCCTTTATCCTCCTTATCCTGAAGAGGCTAAACTGTTTGATGAGAAGGGGCAGGACCTTTTGGAAAGATTAAACCTTCCCAAGGACATCAACCAGGCCATTATGGATCAAAGGGATCGCCTCTCCATCGCCTTGTACCAAGCCACTCAAAAGGGTGATGTCTTTTTTGACTTCACCCAGGTTCCGCCAGAAAGGTGGAACCATTTCCCACTTAACTTTCTGAAAAAATCAAAATTCCCTTTCATGAATCGACCATTTTTAGTCGAGCCCGTCGTCCATTTCTTTATGGGTGGAATAGAAACAGATGAAGACACGTTTACCTACCTTCCTGGCCTTTTTGCAGCAGGAGAAGTGGTCTGGGGAATTCATGGAGCCAATCGACTTGGAGGAAATGCATTGACTGAGTGTGCAGTTTTTGGAATCAGGAGCGGCCATTCCGCAGCAGATTATGTTCTACAGAAGGGAGGAGTTTCCAATCCTTTTTCTGAAAAATTATTAAGAAAATGGGATAAGAAGTCCAAGGCCTATTTCAAGAAGAAGGGGGGAACTTTTGACCGTCCTGTAGACCTGATGAGAGAGTTAAAGGATTTGGCCTGGAAGTATGCCGGTCCCATTCGAGACAAAGAACTTTTGGAAGAGGGGTTAGAGCGATTGGCTTCGGTGGAGAGGAGAATCGAAAGGGTTGATCTTTATACATTGAAAGACCTTTTTAAAAAGAGAGAGTTAGAAAATGTGTCCCTTCTTCTCAAAGCCATCCTAAAGGGGAGTCTTGTTCGAGAGGAAAGCAGGGGATCTTTCTATCGAAGAGATTTTCCCAATCAGGATGATATTCAGTGGTTAAAAAATACCTGTTATCGTCTCGAAGAGGGAGAGATTCGAATTTCTCACAGATCTGTAGAGAATTGAATGATCCCCCTGCCTCATTCATTCCAAAAACTGAATGATCTTCAAAGAGCACCGAAATTTGGTTTGATGAAATTTTTCATTTTTATTCCAATTTTCTTCTCTTTATTGACCGGTTGCGGAAAACTTGTTTACCTTTCCCAATTAGGATGGCATCAGGGCTACATCACTTTCCATAGCCTCCCCATCCAAGAGATCTTAGAGGATGGAGAGTTGGATGATAAAACTAAAGAAAAGATCCATTTCATCCAGGAGGTGAAATGGTATGGTGAAGAAAGGTTAGGGCTCCAGAGAACGGAGAATTATTCAAGATATTTCAAAACCCAAAGTCCCCTCCTTTATGTCCTCACAGTAGCAGAGAAGGATCGACTCCATCTCTATCAATGGGATTTTCCTATCCTTGGGAAAGTGACCTATAAGAGTTTTTTTACCCGAGAAGGTGTCCTCAAAGAGAGGGCCTTCTTTGAAAAGAGAGGATACGATACCTTTGTCCAAGAGGTGGAGGCCTATAGTACCCTGGGATGGTTGAAGGATCCCATCTTTTCATCCATGCTTCAATGGGATGAAGTGATCTTAACCAATCTTATCCTCCATGAGATGGCCCACACCACTCTCTATTTTAAAGACCAGACCGATATCAATGAACAGATTGCCACTTTTATTGGGAACCAGGGATCAATCAATTTTTTAGCCGAAAAATATGGAAGGGAATCCCCTCAAGTGGTCAAAGCCATCCATCTCCAGGAGGACGAACTCCTTTTTTCTCAATGGATTGAAAAGACCTGTCAAGCCCTTTCAGATCTATACATGAGGAGGATTTCGAGAGCTGAGAAATTGATAGCCAGAGAGAAGGTTTTTCAATCTCTCAAAGAGGAATTCAAAGTGATACGGAATCAATTTATCACCGATTGCTATAAAGGGTTTGAAGATTTGGAAATCAACAACGCAGTCTTATTGGCCTATCGTCGATATCTCCACGGATTGGAGTATCTTTATCGCCTTTACGAACATTCAGGATGAAATTTAAAAAAGGTGATTGATTTATTGAAGGGGATTAAACCATCAGGAGGGAATTTGATTTTTTCATGAGAAAGGCCATCGAAGGGCTTTCATGATTCATGCCTTCGTATTTGCCTTCATGAAAATCTTATATCAATTTGTACAGATATGACCATAGGAGCACCTGCCACAATTTCTCATCGGATCGGAAGTAGGCTGGAAGGGTTGATCGGGATTCACAATTTCACGCAAGAGGGTGAAGATGACTTGAATGAGATTTTCAAAATGCTCTTTGAACTCTTTTTCATTTTTGAAAAGGGGAACTTCAATCTCTGTGTCAATCCTTGTCCTGCCCAGAAGGAGAAACAGACAATCGATCTCTTCAGGTTTTTCTCCTGTTAAAGAGGAATAGGTGGTGAGGTAAAAAGGGAGCTGAAGGGTCGGGATGGCTTCCTTCCATGTATTTCTGTTTCCCATATCAAGCTGATGATAACGGATGGCGAGAGAATTTTTATTGGCTGAAGTTTTATAATCAATGATGACGGTTCTGTCTCCTCTCTTCTCAATCCTGTCCAAACGGGCTCCGATCTTAAAAGAATTCTTGACGACTTCGATCCTTTGCTCAAGCCCTATAATTTTTGTTGGGCATTCTTTGATTTTAGGTACTTGATAATATTTAAAGAAATCACTTAGATGTCTTTCCATTTGTTTCTTGAGCAAGTAGATCTCCCCGCCCAGATCTCTTCCGTATTGATCCTGAAATTGCTGATTAAAAATCTGTTTAAATTCACTTGTATCGATTTCCTTTTCAGAGAGAATGGTCCCGATTTTTAGTTTGAAGTAATGATTTAAAACTCGGTGGACAAATAATCCAATTTCTTCCCTCTCAAATTCTTCTGAAAAGTTTTCTTTCCCAATAAGACCGAGGACATATTCATAATAGAATTGAAGTGGACAGGAGAGATAGGTATTCAATGCAGTGGCACTAAAGGAATATTCCTTCAAGAAGGAAATCATCTCTTTGGATTTTGGGATGGGTTGGGGTCTTTTGTCTCTCAAACTGATGATATAACGGATGGTTTTGATATATTTTTTATCATCCCTTTCTCTCTCTCTCTTCTGTCTCTCCCAGAGGAGATGTTCGATAAATCGACTCCTCTCCTTTTCGGAGTTTTCGATATAAAAAAGATGAACCTCCTTGGCCCCTCGGATGAGGGTTTCAAATGTGTAAAACATGATTTCTTCACGATCGAGGTAGGTTGGAAGTCCCAGGATCTGCCTGGCCTTGAAGGGGAGAAAGGTGTCCTCCCTGGTCGTATCTGGGAGGATGCCTTCATTCACATCGAGAAAGATGACCCGATCAAACTTGAGATTCCTTGTCTCTAAGAATCCAAGGACCTGAACCCCCTTTAGGGGGGTCCCCCCAAAAGGAGTATAGGAGGAGGAGAGATACCTTTTGAAGAGAGCCGAATAACTTCCCATCTCTTGGAATCGAATTTCTTTCATCAGGGATTTCGAAAGAAGATCAAGTTGAGTGATGAAGGACTCTGAGTAGGGATAAAAGAGGGGGTGGAATCGAGCAGTACTGTTCTTATAGAGATATTCTATCACTTCTATCATTTTTTTTGCGAAGTCCCCCACATTTTCAATAGAAAGGATCTTCCTAATCGTGTGATCGTGGATTGTCTTTAAATGATCTTTTATCCTATTTAAGGAGATCCCCTCGGATTGAAGCCCCTTCTCTTTTACCGCCTTAACGATCACCTCCTCCCCTTCCAGCTCAGAAAGAGAAAGGAATTTCATGGTCTGTTTTTCCGTAAGGGTTTCCTCCATGGCATGAAAAAGAATTCGTGTGACCTCAGCTTTTCCCTGAAAATAGATGTTTTTGGTGTAGGGATGGAGAATGAATTTCAGATAATAGGGGACATAAAGGCGATCCCCCTGCATGGTGCTTACCGCTTCCATAAGGTTATTGAAAAAACTGAAAAGGGGAGTCCTTTGAAGGGGATAACTCAACGAGACATTATAGTCCTCAGGATGAAGAAAATTCAGTGCGTGATGAAGAAGGGGAAACAGGGTTTCTGGATTAGGGAGGACGATGACAGTATTTTCATCAACTTGTTCTCTCTGATCGATCTTATTTTTCAGAAGAGAGCTTACGCCTAATACCTGACCATGGGCATCTGGGCTCTTATAGAAATGGAGGATTGGCTCAGAGAGGAGTTCTTTTCTTTGAGCGATGATCCCTAAGTCGGTCAGCTTCTTCTTTATTCCCTCCCCCCATTGAAACAGGAAGAGGGTGTGGTCCCTTTTCATGAGGGATCTAAAGATCTTTTTCTCCGATTCAGTAAGGGCAAAGAAACCTGCAAAGATCACTCTTTTAAAACAGCTTCGGTTGAGACCGTCAATCCTTTCTGCAACGGCTCGATACCTCATAGACAATGTCGAGAAATGTTTTTCCTCTACCCTCTTATAAAATCTCTCAAAGAAGTAGGATAAGGATTGAAGCCTCTTGACCATGGGTTCAGGGATTTTCTCATTGGTGAGGCTGTCAAGCTCCTTCAACTTTTTGGAGGAGATCGCTTCGATCAGAAGTTCTTCAAGGTCGTTGTAAAGTTTTATTCCAATAGGGAAAAAAGTGTCAGGAGTAAGAAATCTATTTTCTCCTAAATGTGAGGTTGAATCTAAATGAAGGTCATACAGGATTGAGATAGCATCGATGGCCTCAAGTTTTTTTCCACTCCAACCAAAGGATTCCATGTAAACCTTTTCAATAAATTCATCCATCGAAAGGATGAGGGGAGGGATTAAACTTGTCTTTTCCTTTGTGGCTAAGAACTTTCTGAGGAAATGGGAGGGTCTCTTTCCTGGGAAGATAACAAGGTTTGAGGAATAGTCCCTTTTCTCCCCTTTTAGTTTTTCAGCCACTTTCTCAATTAGGTTCTCTGAAGGAGAGACCCATTCGACATCCATTCCATTTCCTTCTATAGAAAGGATCTTCACGAGGAATGAAGCCCTTATCCACTGGTAACCATAGAGAATCGTAAATATTAACCTATCAGACCCTCTGTCCCATGTCAAGAAAGGCTAAACAGATTATCCATGAGGTCTGGTAAAAGTCCTCAAATAACTGGAGAGGTAGGGTTCCAAACCCTTCGAATGCGGGCTTTAAAAGTGAATTGGCTAAGCATTGTTTAAGGGAAGAACAAGTATTTTCAGGGTATTCATCCTTAGTGCCAAAAGATTAAAGGGATTTGCTCTTGCCTGCCTCAGGCAGGCGAAGGCCTTTTCACCCTTTTGGAGGCTTTTTCAGAGGTCTTCCTCCGAGAGCTCTGAAAAACTTCCAAGAATGAATGGAGAGGTGTCATTCCACAACTTTTGAATACAGGCGTTTAATTTATGGGTAACCGTCGCCACTGCTAAAAATATTGTAATTTCATTATGTTTCGAAATTTGTACCTTAATATTAAAGGTATCTGCTCAAAAGTTTTTCCATCACCCCTCTCCATTCTATATGGCTTAAGATACTTTTTCAGAGGTCTCAATTTATGTTGAAACTCCTATGATTTAATAAGGGGGTAAAAGTGATAGACGCATGCCTGTAATTGATTGACTTTTCAGTGGGGTGATGTTATGTGTTTAATGTTTTTCCTTTCTTTTTATTAAATTGGAACTGTGTGAGAAAATGTTTATCTCCTCTGAAAGACCTACTTTTGGAGAGGTTGACCTAAAGGCACTGGAATTTAATTATCGTCAAATTCAAAAGAGAATTCCTAAAAATACTAAACTGCTCACGGTAGTTAAAGCAAACGCTTATGGCCATGGAGCCATCCCTGTGTCTTTAAAGTTAGAAAAGCTTGGGGTTGAATATTTAGGGGTTGCAATACCAGAGGAAGGGATTGAATTAAGAGAGGGGGGTATAAAGACCCCCATTCTTATTTTAGGAGGGATTTTTGGGGGAGAAGTCGAGTCCATTATTCACTTTCAACTCACCCCTGTTATTTTTAGAAAGGAATTATTAAAGCTCCTCTCGATTGAAGCCAAAAGGAGGAAAAAGAGAGTTAAAGTTCATCTTAAAGTAGATACAGGCATGGGTAGACTCGGAGTTCCATTTCCCGATTGGCCTCATTTTCTAAGAGAGGTAAGACAGTTCCCAAACATTGAGATTGAAGGTCTTTTGTCCCATTTTTCCATGACCCATGAAGAGGAGGATTATACCCAGAACCAATGGAGACTATTTCAGGAAGCAGTGGCTGTGGCACAACACATGGGGATTTCCCCTCGATATATCCATATTGCCAACAGTGCCACCATTATTACCTTTCCAAGATTTTCTTTAAATTTAGTTCGGCCTGGAATTATGCTCTATGGTTCTTATCCATCTCCTTCCTATCGAGACCTGATTAAACTTAAACCCGTGATGAGGCTGAAGACCAAAATCTATTACCTCAAACAGGTTCCTCCTAAATCGAGGATCAGTTATGGGGGTACTTTTCAAACAGAGAGGGAGAGCTTAATTGCTACCCTCCCGATTGGGTATGCAGATGGATATAGCCATCATCTTTCAAATTGTGGAGAGGTATTGATTCGGGGAAAAAGGGCACCTGTGGTAGGAAGGGTATGCATGGATTTTATTATGGTCGATGTCACGGATATCCCCCGAGTGTCAGTGGGAGACGAGGTCGTCTTAATCGGAAAACAGGGAAAAGAAGAGATTACGGCTGATGAGATTGCAAGCAAAATTGGAACGATTTCATATGAGGTATTATGTTCCATAGGTAAAAGGGTACCGAGGATTTATAAAGAATAGAACCTAAATTGAGCGATAACTTTGCAGCCGAGTCTTACCGACCTATTTCACAAGGAAGGCAGAGAGTCCTCAAATCCTTTTAGAATGCGATATGCTGAAGATCTGGGCCATGAACCTTAAACTTTCAATAAACAGGTGATGATTGAACTGACCCCATGGTTGATTCAATCGATCAAAGGTGATCGCTCTAAAAGGCTTTTCGGCCTCTCTGTCTTCCTTGCGAAGGGGAATAAAATCACTCAATTTAGGTAGAAATTAATCTATGAAAGAGGGGATTCATTGAATCCGTTTCAATGGATAGGAAAAAATACAATTCGATTCACCTTGGAAGCAGGCAAAATAACGCTCCTTTTTATCCAGACGATCACTTGGATCTTTCGTCCCCCTTGGGAAGGCAGAGAGATATTGAAACAGATGGAAGAAATAGGGGTTCGTTCCTTTCCTGTCGTCATCATCACAGCAGCTTTTACTGGGATTGTTTTAGCTCTTCAGAGTTTTACAGTATTTAAACGGTTCGGAGCAGAAACCATGGTTGGAACAATTGTAGCCCTTTCCATGACTAGGGAGTTAGGACCTGTCTTGACTGGACTAATGGTTTCGGGCCGGGTGGGCTCAGCCATGGCGGCTGAGCTCGGAACCATGCGGGTGACAGAACAGATCGATGCCCTCTATACCCTTGCCACCAATCCCATTAAGTACCTGATCGTTCC
>JBBIRT010000039.1:17944-24405 GCA_037441725.1 Deltaproteobacteria bacterium
TTTTTAGCAACGATATTTATGCTTCCAATCTTAGTCATTTTTGCTGATGTCATAGGAATTTTAGGAGGATATTTAGTGAGCGTCAGGATCCTCGGGACCAATCCTACCCTTTATTTTCGCAGGACTTGGGACTTCCTTGAATTAAACGATCTTTACAGTGGAATTATAAAAGCCATTTTCTTCGGAATGATCTTGGCTACGATCAGCTGTTACCAAGGATTTTCAACTCAAGGAGGGGCAGAGGGGGTGGGTCGGGCAACCACGAAGGCCGTTGTCTTATCCTCCCTCACCATCTTAATTTCGAATTATTTTATAACCGTTTTTCTTTTTTGATTGTGAATGCCTTTATTGGAAAAGAAATATTGAATGTTTACTCAAATCATGAGTCAGAATGCTCACATTAAGATCCGTGTGGTCAATCTCCATAAATCCTTTGAAGGGAATCAAGTCCTTCGCGGGGTCGATTTGGAAGTCCGTCAAGGGGAGAGCATGGTGGTCATTGGAGGGAGCGGTTCAGGGAAAACGGTTTTGATTAAGTGCATCATTGGACTGATGCATCCAGATGAGGGAGAAATCTACGTGGATGGTATGGAGATTACCTCCCTAAATGAAAAGGGGATGAACGAGGTCAGAAAGAAGTTTGGCATGCTTTTCCAGTGGGGGGCTCTCTTCGACTCCATGACGGTCTGGGAAAATGTTGGATTTGGACTTCGCCATAAAAAAGACCTTAGGGAGGAAGAGATCAGAAGGATTGCCTCTGAAAAATTGGCTTTGGTCGGATTAAGGAATATAGAGGATCTGATGCCTGCAGAATTGAGTGGAGGCATGAGAAAACGGGTGAGTTTAGCCAGGGCCATTGCCATCGAACCAGAGATTCTTCTCTATGATGAACCCACGACTGGAATTGATCCCATCATGGCCGATGCCATTAACGATTTGATCATTCAAATGAGGGAGAGATTGAATGTTACCTCCATTGCCATCACCCACGACATGAGAAGTGCCTATAAGATTGGTGACCGGATCGCCATGCTTTATCAAGGGAAGATCATCGAGGTAGGGAGCCCAGAGGAGATCAGGTCCTCTTCAAATCCTGTCGTTAAACAATTTGTTGAAGGAAAATCAGAAGGTCCGATTAAAGTAAGATGAATGATTATTCTCTTTTTCTAATTTTGTTATTTCAAGGAGGTGGTCATGATGAAGAGTAAGGGGAGAGAGATGTGGGTAGGGATTTTTGTAGTCGTGGGGATTATTCTCCTCATTTTAATGACCTTAAAGATAGAAAGGTTCCAGGTAGGAAAGAAGATAGGATATCTTGTGAACCTCTATTTTGATTCTGTGGCAGGTTTAGAAAAGAGTTCACAGGTCAGGGTGGCTGGAGTTCGGGTGGGAGAGGTTGAGAAGGTAGAGTTAGAGAATGGAAGGGCAAAGGTTACCTTTAGACTTCCTCCTAATGTCATTTTGTATAAAGATGCAAAGGCCTACTTAAAATCAGAAGGGTTTTTGGGTGAGAAATATCTTGAGGTGGTCCCAGGGACCCCTTCAAATCCAAAAGTTGAACCTGATGGATGGATTGAGCAAGGAGCTCCTCCCATTGATGTCGAGCAATTTCTTTCCAATATGAGTGGTGTTCGGGATGATCTCAAAGAGGCCATTAAGCCCTTAGGAGATATATTGAAGACTGTCGATAGTGAAAAGGTGAAGGGAATGATAGATCACCTGGAGAAATTTTCTGGAGAGCTGAGTGGGATAGCGAATGATACTAAGAAAACCTTTCAAAAGGGGACAGAAGCATTATCTCATCTGGAGGAGATTGGAGAAAAGGTAAAGAGGGGGGAGGGGACCCTCGGCAAATTGATTACGGATGAGGCCATCTATCAAGAAGCCAGGAAGACCGTTGAAACGGCAAAAGAAGCGGTTGATACCGTGAAGGAGGCGGCAGTCGCATTGAAAAATGTTTCAGAAAAGATCGAACAGGGAGAGGGGACCTTAGGGAAACTCATCCAGGATGAATCTCTCTATGAAGAGGCAAAGGATACCCTTCAGTTTGTAAAGGAGATTGCCGGAAAGGTGGAGAGAGGTGAGGGGACCTTAGGGAAATTTATTCAGGATGAGTCTCTCTATACAGAGGCGAGAGAAACCCTTCAATCCATGAGAGGGCTTGCAGAGAAGGTTGAAAAAGGAGAAGGGACCCTTGGAAAATTAATCCATGATGATTCTTTGATAAAAGAAACAGAAAAGACAATGAAAAAGGTCCAAAAGGCAGCTGAAGGCATTCAGGAACAGACGCCCATTACAGTTTTGGGGACGATCATTGGTCTGTTCTTTTAGGGAATTTTTTCCCTATAAGGGATCAGTAATTTTTCTCAGATATTAAAAATTTAAATGTCAAATGGCGATCCAAAAAAGATAACTCTGTTTTTCCTCTTTCTCTTCTTTTTTATTCTCTCTCCCTTTTTATGGGCAGAGGAACGCCCTTTTTCCATCAACTTCTGGCCGATATTTCAATATCTCTCTGATCCAATTGAGGGATCCATCGAATTCCAAGGATTAGGGCCAGTTCTCTATTGGAAAAAGGATTCTCAACAGTTACAATTTGGCATTCGACCCTTGACCTATTGGACAGAAGATGAGGAGGACTCGCTTAGGAGGTTGGAATATTTCTACCCGTTAGGAAAATTTCAGATAAAGGGAGATGAGAAAAAGGGTTATCTATTTCCTCTTTCCTTATATAGAGAAGAGGTTTTTTATGGAGAGAGGAGATGGGATTTCCAATTTTTTCCATTCTTTATGGGCGAGACAGAAAAAGGAAAAGATTATTTCGGATTATTCCCTATCTATGGCTTCCTCTATGACCGATATGGAAAAGACGAAATTCGTTTCCTTCTCTGGCCCCTCTATGCCAAATCTTCAGCAGAGAAGGTCCATACCACAAACCTAATCTGGCCCTTTCTTTCTTTTACAGAAGGAGAAAGGAAAGGAGGATTTCGTTTTTGGCCTTTTTATGGTTATAAAGAAGAATTTGGAGTATCGAGATCAGAATTCTTTTTATGGCCCTTCTATGTCAATCAGACAAAAGGAATGGATACAGATGATCCAGTAAGAGATTGGATCCTCTTTCCATTTTATGCCTCCAAAGAATCTAAAAGATTTAAGAGCGAAACGTTTCTATGGCCATTTTTTTCATATGCGAAGGATCGAGGGACAGGTTTTGAACAGTGGGACTTCCCGTGGCCATTTTTCCAGACTTTGAAGGGAGAGGATCTTTACGGAATAAAAATTTTCCCTCTTTATGGCTTTAAGGAAAAAAAGGAAGATTGGAAAAGGATTTTTATTCTCTACCCTCTCTATCAATTGGAGGAAGATCGAGTTGGAGAGAAATATGAAAGAACCCATCGTATCCTTCTGGTCAGTCGGATTCGAATGGGAGAGGGTGAGCGTGATCTTAAAGGGGAGAATTTCTTTCGGATCTGGCCTCTCTTCAATTATGAAAGGGATGAAACGGGTCATCAGTTGTTCTCTCTATTTTACCTTATTCCCTTTAAAGATGAAGGGCTGGAAAGGAACCTCTATCCCTTGTTTCAGATCTTTCGATGGGAAAGAGATTTAGAGGGGGGAGAGAAGGCGGATCTTTTCTGGGGGTTTTATAAATACCTTAAGAAAGAGGAATTGAGTTTCTGGGAATTGGCCCATCTAATTGGGGTTAAGAAGGAGAAGGGGAAAAAGACCCTATCCGTTCTTAAAGGCCTCATTCAATATAAGAGTGACGGGGAGAAAGCAGATCTTAGGCTTTTTTATCTTGCTTTTAGTATTCTCTTGTTTTACAAGGATGGAGGTTCTAACCGTGAACAATTGGGCCCAAAAGAGGATGAAAAATATGGTCAGGAGGAGTTTAGGGAATGAGTAGAAAGAGGATTGGGATATTGGGGACAGGATCGTATGTGCCAGAAAGGATTCTTACCAATTTTGATTTAGAAAAGATTTTAAACACCAGCGATGAATGGATCTATAAGAGGACTGGAATTAAAGAACGAAGGATTGCTGCCCCTAATATCAATGCATCAGATCTTGCAAAAGAGGCATCCCTCCGTGCCATTGAGATGGCTGGAATTTCGGTGGATGAGGTCGAACTCATTATCATGACCACTATGACTCCGGATACGGCCTGCCCTTCAGGCGCGAATTGGCTCGAGGCAAAATTAGGTGCACAGAGGGCTGTTTCCTTTGATGTCACTGCAGCCTGCAGCGGATTTGTCTTTGGGCTTTCTGTAGCAGAACAATACCTTAAGACTGGCACCTATCGAACCGCTTTAGTTGCATCAGTAGAGATTATGAGCCGAACCCTGGATTGGACAGATCGAGAAAGCTGTATTCTCTGGGGAGATGGTGCAGGGTCAGTCATCCTTCGGAGCATTGAGGATAATCAAGAGATCAGCGAGATTTTATCCGTCCATATCCATACCGATGGGGTGAATGGAGAGAATTTACTTCTTCCAGGAGGAGGCTCCAGGACTACCCCCATTTCTTATGAAAGTGTTGACAGGAAGCTTCATACCTTAAGAATGATTCGGGCCAATGAATCTGTCCGTGTAGCAGTGAAACGATTTGCAGAGGCGGCTGAGGAGGCAGCCTCGTTCAATGGTGTTCAGATTTCAGATGTGAGGTGGATTATTCCCCATCAAGCCAACCTCCGCATGCTTCAGCAGGTGGCCAAACGATTGGACGTTCCCATGGAAAAGGTTTATCTTACGATAGAGAAATATGGGAATATCTCCTCTGCAACCATTCCCATTGCCCTGGATGAAGCGGTTCGGAATGGATCGATTCAGAAAGGCGACTTGATCATCCTTACGGCATTCGGAGGGGGTCTTACTTGGGCAAGTAGTCTGATTAGATGGTAACGGAATGAATTTGGTTGATCAGGTTGAATATGGACGAAAACTATAAAATCATAGAACAAGTTCAAGAAATTCTTCGGAAGAAGTCTCTGGATGGGTTTGAGATTTTTTTTACCCAGTCTTCCCATTTTGATATTGAATCAAAGGATCAAAAAATTGAAACCCTAAAGACCTCAAAATATTTTGGGATTGCCCTTCGAATATTGAATCAACATCGATTGGGTTTTTCTTACACAACCCTTCCAAATCCTTCTCTCTCTTCAGGGAGAAGTTTTTTCATGAAATTAGATCAGATCATAGAGGAGGCTGTTGAAAGTTCAAGAGAGACCTCCCCTGACCCTTACCTCGATTTCTCACCACCTATTGGTGGTCTCCTCCCCCAGCTTGATATTTTCGATGATCAATTGGGGAAGATTTCTGAGAGGGTGAAGATAGAAAAGGCAAAGGAGTTAGAGAGGTTGGTTAGATCTGTTGCCCCTGAAAAGATTAAGAAAGTGAGAAAGGCAACTTATCAAGATTCTCTCTTTAAAACCACCTTGATCAATTCAAAAGGGCTCTTTTTTTCCTATGATCATTCTCTTGCCTCGGTCAGTGTCACTGCTGTAGCTGAGCAAGGTGGGGAGTCAGAAATGGGGTGGGAATTTGATGTGAGCCATTTCTTTCACGATCTCAATATTGAGAAGGTTGCACAATCAGCTGGGGGAAAGGCATTAAACCGACTGGGAGGGAAGAGGATTCCTTCAGGGGTTTACCCTGTGATCCTTGATAACCAAGTAGCTTCAGAATTCCTTTCCCTTCTTGCCCATTCCTTTTTGGCAGATCAGGTCCATAAGGGAAAATCCCCTTTAAGAGGGAGAAAGGGAGAAAGATTTTTTTCTCCCCTTCTGAACATCGTAGATGACGGACTCTACCCAAAAGGGATTTCAACCTCTCCTATTGATAGGGAGGGTATGCCGAGCCAGCGGACTCCTTTAGTGGTTCAGGGAGAAATTAGAGGTTTCTTGTATGATTTATATTGGGCCAATAGAGAGAATCAAACCTCAGCTGATTCACAAGTAAAGTCCACAGGAAACAGTCGACGCTATGGGATTAATTCCCCTCCGGGAATAGGAATTTCGAATATATTCATCCAACCCGGTGATTGCCCCATGGCCAAATTGCTTGAAGACCTTTCTCAAGGGATAGTGGTGGATGAGATCATGGGTCTCCATACCGTTGACCCAATTTCAGGAGATTTTTCTTTGGGCTGTTCAGGTGACTGGATTGAAAGAGGAGAAAGAGTCTATCCGGTCAAATCAATTGCCATCGCAGGAAACCTCTTTGAATTGTTTCAAAAGGTCATAGGGGTTGGAAATGATCTAAGGTTTTTTGGAGGGGTTGGTTCTCCAAGTCTCCTGATTAGAGAATTATCAATAAGCGGGAGTTAAAAAGAAAGAGGGGTGCTATTCTGTTAAAATGAGCTCCGAAAAGGCCTTGATGGAGTTTCTTAAATATTTTTTTCGGAGTCTCGTAATGCATCCCTGAAGTGGGGAACCCTATTAGAATCAGGCAGGAATATCTCTG
>JBBIRT010000040.1:0-24361 GCA_037441725.1 Deltaproteobacteria bacterium
TGTGATGGAAAAACTTTTGAGCAGATACCTTTAATATTAAAGCACAAATTTCGAAGCATAATGAAATGACAATATTTTTAGCAATGGCGACGGTGACCCATCAATTAAACGCCTGCATTCAAAAGTTTTGGCATGACACCTCTCCATTCATTCTTGGAAGTTTTTCAGAGCTCACTGTTTCCAGGGGGTAGTTTCCAGCGTCGATTGAGCCAAGGCCATTGGCTTGGATATTCTTTTATCGAGTTTTCAATGGCTCGAGTAAATTCTGCAGTTAACCGCTCTATGTCCTTTTTTTGATCAGTTGACCTCTCAATCTCAATAGGTTTTCTAATCAATAGGGTCTTTGGAATCCCCTTTTCTCTTACAATGAACATAGGTAAGATGGGGGCTCCTGTTTTTAGGGAAAAGATGGCAGGGCCTGGAGGGGTGTAGGCGATTTGGCCGAAGAAGGGGACGGGGAGACCCCCTCGTCTCTGTTGTTCATCAGCAATTAAATAGAGGATTTCATTGCGACGAAGGCAGTTTAGAGATTTTTTGATGGAGGTAGTAATAGGTTTTGGTGGGAATGGGTTTTGTCCGAGTCTTCTCTGATAAGTCATCAACCTTCCGGTCAACCTTGGAAAGTTATCTTCATTGAGGATAATGTTAAAAGGATAGCCTTCAAGGGATAGCCTTGTCCCTAAGAGGGTAAAAGAACCTAAGTGACTTCCAAGCGCGATTACCCCCTTTCCTCTTGATAAGGCTTCTTCTAAGTATTGCTTCCCTTCAATTTTGATTCCAGATAAAAAAGGATGTGAGGGGTTAGCGGCCACATAGATGGTCTCCAATGGGGTCAAACTGAAATTGAAGAAGATATCTTTGGCAAGCCTCTTCAATTCTTTTGGCTCTCTTTTTCTCCCAAAGGCGATGGAGAGGTTTTCAAACACCCTCTCTCGATATTTCTTGATTGTATAAAACGAGATGGTTCCCAGGATTTTACCGGTAAAGGTCAATATTTCAGGAGGAAGAAACCGAAACATCCATATGAAAAACGTGAGAAGTCCAGTGGCAAGGGTATCTCCAATCCTATGTCTATATTTTTTTAAAGAGGATTTTAACATCGATAGATAAAACCCAGCGAGATGGGATTGAATGTTATCAAAAATAGATGATTTCTGTTTAAATTTCAATAGCTCTCTTCCGAGGTTTTCCAGGATGTGATTGACCTTTGAATCCATTTTGTTTATTATCATTGAGACAGATCATGATTTCTTTTTCCCTTTTCAGGTGGCAGGAAAGGAGGAATAGAGGATAAACAGATGAACCTATTGGCCCTTCCTTCAGCCCTTGCATTTACCATGAACCTCATCCTTTGTCTGGTCGTCCTTTCCAGTAACCCTAAGAATCTGGCACACCGAATTTTTGCCTGTTTTGTCCTTTCTTTTGCAACCTGGAATATGGGTGAACTGATTATGATCAACAGTAGCCATCCTGGCAGGGCCATTTTTGGGGTCAAGGTCATATTCGTTGGGTTGACCTATGCCCCTCTCTTTTTCCTCCACTTTTCCTTTGTCTTTCCTTTTAAAAGTAAGAGCGAGTGGGCCAGAGGATTCAAGTTGATTCTCCTCTACATGGTTCCCATGGCCATCTTAATCCCCTTCTTTCTAACTTATCGAATGGATATCGAGCAGTTAAAGGAATTGAGGAGCATCTTTTATTACGGGTTTCTCCTCGAAGAACCTCTCCTCTTTCTCATCTTCCTGGGTTTGATCACCCTCTTTTCTGGGATGTGTATCTATTGGGGCATTAAGAATTTGATCCACTCCTTACACACAACCCGAAGCCCGAGGCAAAGGCTTCAAATCAAATACCTCATCTTCGGAATGATCAGCATGGCCATTGCTGGAGCCATCATCAATCTCTTAAACTCCTTTCTCAAATTGGGTTGGCCCATCTTCTTTTTAGCCAGCCTCTATTCGATCCTGGTCAGCTTGTTCTTTGCCATGGCCCTTATTCGATATCGCCTCTTGGATATCCACCTTCTTATCCGTGGAGGGATTCTTTATTCTACGGTTTCAGGGTTGATCTTGGCCATCTATATCCTCATCATTAAAAACATTGGAGAGGCCATCAGTCAGAAGGCTTACGGAAGGGCTCTTTTTATTGAATCTGCATTGATTCTTGTCTTGGTCTATATGCTCAGACCTTTTCAGAGAAAAGTAGGGGATTGGATTGATCGGTTTTTTTATATGGAAAGATTAATTTTCAGAACCAGACTTTCAGAATTTATCCGGGCGCTGACTGAATTGGTCAATCTGGATGAGGTGGCTAAGACCACAGTCCATTTCATCAATCAAACCTTTCATGTAGATTCAGTCATCTTCTTCTGTCTCAACCATCAGACGAATGAGTACCGATCGATGGTTTCTCCCCCATCTCAGGAGGAAGTGAAATATCCATCCTCTCACCCCTTCATCAAAAGATTGGAGTCCATCGGGAGAACAACCGAGTTAGAACATCTTATAGAGAGTGGAGAGGAGATCGAGGAGATTGAATGTTGGGTAGAAAGGGGATGGACGGTTGCCACTCCAATTTTTATGAAGGAGCGGTTATTAGGATTTATCCTCTTAGGAAAGAAGCGATCCCAAAAAGATTATACCCGCGAAGAATTAGAGCTCTTAGAGGTCTTCTCCAACCAAGTAGCCCTTGCCATTTCAAGGGCCCTTATCTATCGGGATATGAGCTTGAAGGATAAGCAGATCCTTCAAGCGGAGAAGATGGCGGCCATTGGGGAGCTGGCGGCTGGAATTGCCCATGAGATCCGGAATCCTTTAGGGATCATCACAGGATCCGCCGAAACCGTTCGCAAGCATGATGACCAAAAGATTCGGGAAGAGATGACCCGGTATATTTTAGAGGAGTCAGAGCGAATTAATAGCTTGATTAATACATTATTGGACTTTGCTAAGGTGAAGGAGCCAAAATTGATCACTTGTGATATCCGGGAGGTTCTGGATAAGACCCTCCTTCTCCTTTCTTTACAGGCCAAGACTCTGAGAGTGGAAATCAAAAGGGAGTTTCCCAATGAGCCTCTTCTGGTTTCAATTGATCCGGATCAGATGAGGCAAGCCTTTACCAATTTGGGCATCAATGCATTGGAGGCAATGCCCCACGGGGGGATTTTGAAGGTATCTATTTTAGGCAATGGAAGAGATCGGGTCATGATCCGATTCAGCGATACCGGGGTGGGGATTCCTGAAGAGGTCAAAGGAAAGATCTTTGATCCCTTTTTTACCACAAAAGAGGGAGGGACGGGTTTAGGTCTCTCCATTGCCCATCGTATTATCTCCCAACACGGAGGGGATATCTTTATAGAAGGAGAAATAGGCAAAGGAAGCAGTTTTATCATCAGCCTTCCTTTAGAAAGGGAATGACAGCGATGAAGAAGACCGTCCTCATTGCAGATGATGAAGAGAAGATGAGGAGAGTGCTTGAAGTCAATCTTCAGGATCGATATCGAATTCTTCTTGCCAGAGATGGAGAGGAGGCCCTCCAATTATTTAAAGAGAACGAGGTCAATCTCCTTCTGGCCGATATGAAGATGCCTGGAAGGGATGGGATTAGTTTGCTTCATGAAGTCAAAAGGCTTAGGCCTGAGATTCCTGTCATTTTGATCACGGCTTATGGAACGATCGAGTCAGCAGTGGATGCCATGAAGAGAGGAGCCACAGACTACCTCCTCAAGCCTATTAAGATGGATGAGGTTGGATTGGTGATTGAAAGGGCCCTCCTCCAGGCCGAGCTTCTTGATGAGAATCGAAAGTTGAGGGAGGAGATCAAACTCCTCTACGGAGTGGATACGATTATCGGTCGACATCCCAAAATGGTTGAAATTTTGAGTATCATTCAGCAGGTTGCAGATAGCAAGGCCACCGTTCTAATTGAAGGAGAGAGTGGAACGGGAAAAGAATTGATCGCGAGAGCCATCCACCTAAACAGTAAGAGGGCAGGGTATCCTTTCGTGGTTGTCAACTCCTCTGCCATTCCAAGGGAATTGCTTGAGAGTGAACTCTTTGGCCATGAAAGGGGAGCCTTTACAGGAGCTACAAAGAGGAAGATTGGAAGTTTTGAACTCGCCCATCGAGGAACGCTATTCCTCGACGAGATTGGGGAGATGCCCAAAGAGCTCCAGGTGAAGGTGTTGAGAGCCATTGAGGGCTACCGATTCATGAGGATAGGAGGAACGGAGGAGATTGATGTAGATGTTCGGGTCATCACGGCCACTCATCGGGATTTGAAAGCGGCGGTGGAAGCAGGAGAGTTCCGTGAGGATCTTTTCTACAGGCTCCATGTGGTTACGATTAAACTTCCACCCTTAAGGGAACGAAAGGAAGACATCCCTTTACTGGTTTCCCACTTTTTTGAGAAGCATAAGAAGGAGGTGAAGGGGAGGGTTATGGAGATCTCTGAAAAGGCCCTTCAGACCCTAAAAAATTACTCATGGCCTGGAAATGTGAGGGAGTTGGAAAATTGTATCTTACAGACGATGCTTTTGGCTCGATCCAACCGAATAGAAGTTGAGGACCTCCCCCCCGAGGTAAGGGGAGAGGAGATGGTTTCTGTTTCTACCATCCCGAGAGATAGTGAAGGGTTGAGGCGGATGAAATGGGAGTTGAGGAGGAAAGCAGAGAATGAGTTGGAAAGGGCATTTTTAAGGGAGGCCTTAAGAAGAAATAAAGGGAATATTTCCAGGACGGCTTTGGATGTTGGAATGGATCGAAGACAACTTCAGAACCTGATTCGAAAGCATCAACTCAACGTGAAGGAGTTTAAATGAAATCAAGACCAATGATTTAGGGGGGAGAGATGTTAGAACTTTCAGAGGAGATCAAAGCCCATTTCAGAAATCCTCAAAATGTAGGAGAGATTGAGCATCCTGAGGGTATGGGAGCGATTAATAATCCTGTATGTGGAGATACGACAAACATTTACCTAAGAATAAAAGGCGATATCATCGAAGATGCAAAATTCTTATCCTTTGGCTGTGCCGTGACCATTGCCTCTGCCTCTGTATTTACTGAAAAGATTAAGGGAAAGAAGATTTCCAATCTTTTATCAGGGACAGATGAGGAAATCATCAAGCGATTGATCGACTTGATTGAAAAAGAGCTGGGAGAGATCCCTCCTATAAAACTTCACTGTCCTCCTGCAACGGTTCAGGTTTTTCTTGAGGCGATCTCAGAGTATTTGGAAAGAGAAGGAGCTTCTACCCTCAGTATGAGGACAAAGGGTCTTATTCCCAAAGTCTCAGAATATTACAAAAGGGGAGAGGAGAGGGGCTAAAGATTCAACCTTCCTCTTTGATTTTCTGAATTTCTTTTTTGACATCCATCCACATATGGCCATGGAGGGATAGGGTGAGCTTACAGAAAGAACAGGTCAGAACAGCTCCCTCATATAAATCCCTTAAGGGGTAATCTTTCTTATGTCCACAGAGGGGGCAGGTAAACGGGAGTTCTTTCATGTCCAGATTCCAGGAATGGGATTTCCACAATATTTACATTTCCCATTCTTCATATTTATTTCACCCACCATATATCCTGTTCTCTGAATGATCATCTTCTTGCACTTAGGGCAAAAGGTGTTTTCTCCTACATGACCAGGGACGTTTCCAATATAGACATATTCAAGCCCCACGGATAGAGCCACTTCACGAGCTTTTTCAAGTGTCGAAACGGGTGTCGGAGGAAGAGATTTCAGTTTATATAAAGGATAAAAGCGAGAGAAATGGATTGGAGTATCCTTCCCTAAGTTCTGTTTTATCCAAAGACACATCTCTTTCATTTCTGAGCTTTCATCATTCTTGGTGGGAATCATGAGGTTTGTGATTTCCAAATGGACTTTTTCTTTTTTCAGGGTTTTCAGAGTTTGAAGGACAGGCGCAAGCTCGCCACTACATAATTCATGGTAGAAATTTTCTGAAAAACCTTTTAGATCGATATTGGCGGCATCTAAGAATTTACATAGATTTTGGAGGGGCAGAGGGTTGATAAAGCCGTTGGAGTGCATCACATTTAAGAGGCCTTCTTTCTTTGATAGGGAGCAGATATCTGCCATATATTCATAAAAGATCGTAGGTTCCACATAGGTATAGGCAATGGAATGCGCCCCGATTTCTTTTGCCATCTTTACCATCAAATCTGGGGGGAAATCATAACTATAAACCTCTTCGGGAAAGGCTTGGGAAATTTCCCAATTCTGACAGAACTTACACTGAAAATTACACCCTGCCGTGGCCAGGGAAAAAGAGCCGGTGCCAGGGAGGACATGGAAAAAAGGTTTCTTCTCAATGGGATCCAAATGAACGGCACAGGGATTTCCATAGACCAAGGTGTAATATTGACCTTCTCGATTCTCACGGACCCTGCAAATCCCTCTCTTCCCTTTTGCCACACGACAGCGGTGAGGACAGAGTTCGCATTGAATTTCTCCTTTCTTTAAAGGAGTAAAGAAGGGAGAGAGTTTGGTTTTGATCAGTCCCTTCTTAGCCATTTGAGCATGAGTACTTTGGGGTAGGCTAAGAAGGGAGGACGTGGAGAGGAGACATAAACCCTTCCCACAAAGACGGAGAAATTCTCTTTTCGTTAATTCGGAGTGAAGGGTAATCATCTATTCCAATTTTAGATGGAAAGATGGCCCTCGTCAACTCCTTACGGATTCTATCCTCCCTTCACAACCGTTAGATATTTTTGTATAATTTTATAGATGAAATTGACACGGCGTGATTTTATCAAAAGGGCTGTTTTCTTAGGCAGCTCACTCCTCTTTCCGCTCCATCCCCTCAAGGGTCAAGCTAAGGAAAAGATCGATTGGATCCCTGCCTACGAGCGATTAGAAATAGAGGGAAAATTGACCCAAAGGGTTAAAGAGGCCTATGCTATTTTTGAAAATTGCCAACTCTGTCCAAGGAGATGTGGCGTCAATCGATCGAGGGGAGAAAAAGGTTTTTGCCGAGCCCCTGTCAAACCTGTCGTCTTTAGTTATCACCCCCATTTTGGTGAAGAAGTATCTCTCGTGGGAAGAAATGGATCCGGGACGATCTTCTTCTCAAACTGCAATTTGAGATGTATCTTCTGTCAGAACTGGCCGATCGCTCACGAGGGAAGAGGAAAAGAGGTTCAAGATGAGGATCTGGCAGATATGATGCTTCACCTCCAAAGGATTGGCTGTCATAATATCAATCTTGTCACCCCTACTCATGTCATGCCAAATATTCTTAGGGCGACGCAGATCGCCTTAAAAAAAGGGCTTCGTTTACCTTTGATGTATAATACCAGTGGATATGAACGATTGGAGATATTGAAGATATTGAATGGGGTGATTGATATTTATAAACCCGATATGAAATATATGGACCCTGATAAGGCAGCAAAGTATTCGGCCGGGGCTTATGATTATCCTGAAGTGACCAAAAAGGCGGTCCTCGAGATGCACCGGCAGGTTGGTGTTCTTAAAACAGATGAATATGGAATTGCGTTGAGAGGGGTTATTATTCGACACTTAGTGATGCCCAATCGGGTAGCAGGGACGGAGAAATTTGTCAAATGGGTTGCGGAGACCCTTCCCAAAGACACCTATGTCAACATCATGGCTCAATATCATGTGGAATATAAGGCCTATGAATATCCTGAGATTGCCAGGGGAATTACTGCTAAGGAGTTTCTGGAAGCCATGGATTGGGCTGAAAAATATGGGTTAATTAACCTTGATCCCCGGTCAGTAGCGATTCGTAATTTTTACAAACATCGCCAAGGCCAGTGACTCTTCACCATTCATTTTCCCTAACTTACCTTACATTTCAATTAAATTATAGTTTTTTCGTTGGATCCCTCCTCTCACTCATAAGGGTGATGTACACAGATCGGGCAGAAATATCTTTTAAAACCTTAAGTCCCAATTCCAGGAAGGGGTTATCCCATTGTATAAAAATAAGTTGACTTTCTAATTCAAATGCTATAAATTTTTCTGGATAGAATCTCCTTATTTGATTCTTGGAAGAGAATCTCAAAAACAACCTTGCCCTTTTTGAAGTAATATTTTGGTAAGATCAGTTAACCCTATCAATTCCATATGGAAAAATTAAGTTTTATTAAATCCTAAGACATCAACCCTGCCACAGGGATATATGATGATAATTGAATTAATCATTCCCTAACTTGGCTGCTTTGAGGCCATTTATGGAGTACAGGAATACTTTATGATAGTAAGAATCGATCCATTTTGAAATCAATTTTTGAGTTTAAGGGGGGGTATTCTCTAATGAAAGGAGGAGGCAACTATGATTGGAATGGATTTTATAAGTTTCCTTATCCTGTTGATCATTAGTGCTGTTGTCTCGGGGATTTTACATTTTGTTCTAAAATATTATATTATCCCTGGCTGGAGATCTTATCTCTCTAAAATCTTAATTGGTTGGGTTGGTGCTTGGTTAGGTTCTCCGGTCCTCGGTTATTGGTGGGAAGGGTTAAACTATAAAGAAGTTTATATTGTGCCTGCAATCGTAGGCTCCTTATTGCTTCTAATCTTTGCAGTGGACTTGATTAAGACCTGCGCCACTGTCTATAAGGGGACAGGTCAATGAGAATAACTTCAATTCCCCCCCTTAAATTTAATAATTTCAACTATATTCTGCGAATGATTCATAAAAAATGAGAAATTTATTGACGCATCTATCTATTTATTTTTAAAGGAGTTTCTAAATTTAAAACAAAATGCGAAATTTCACTTCACAATAGCAAGATCTCCTCCTCTCTATCCCTTATTAAACCCTTTTGGCATACGTTATAACTTATTGATATTATTAATATAATTTTATTTATTTTTAACCTTTTAAGTTAAAGATACGGTATCAAAATTGCTATAAATCAATAAAAAATTTAAATTCTATAATCTTTTAAAACTTACATTAATTAAGAATGATGCAAAGGAGTTTTTTTATCTATGTGGCGAAACTGGATCATAGGTTTATTAGGGATTTGGATGATCATAGCTTCTTTTACTATTAGTGGAAACATCATCAATGAGTTAGTGATAGGGATTGCGGTTGCTGTTTTAGGTTTCTGGACAGCTGTTCAGACTTAATCGAATTTTTTTAGGAGGAGGGGCTGAGATGAATTTTTCAGATCAAATTAAGAATCTTACAGGGCAACAGATTTCTAAGATGATCGTTGAGCTTTTGAGTCGAGTTTCTGATGAGAGATTGATTCAGGTAACTCAGTTAGCAGAAAGATTGACAAATGATGAGGAAATCTTAGGGGCCATCCGAGGGGTAAAAAGGATGCTTCAAACAGATCACCCTGCTAAGAAATTTTTCAGAAGCGTCCTGGAATATCTTCCACCAAAAAACAGGACCATTGTCTTCAATACCCTGTTCAATAACGCATGGTTTATGGGGAATAAAAAGAGGAACCAATTTGAAAAAGAGTATGGATTTCGACCTCCTTTTGTCATGATCCTTAGCCCAACCTATCAATGTAATTTGAGATGCAAAGGTTGTTATACATTGGGATATCAGAGGCATCCTGGGTTACCCTATGATCTTGTTAAACGGATTCTCAGGGAATGCATGGATATTGGACTTCACTTCGTTACAGTTCTTGGGGGAGAGCCCTTTGTCTATCCTCACCTTTTTCAAATGATTGAAGATCACCCCCAGATCTTTTTCCAGATCTATACAAATGGAACCTTGATGACTCGTGAAAAGGCTTAGCAGATAAGAGACTTATGAAATGCCATGGTTGTGGTGAGTTGTGAAGGATATGATGAGGAAACGGATAGCTGGAGAGGCCCAGGAGTCTATAAGAAGATCATGGAGGCGATGGACCACCTCCGAGAGGCCCATGTTCTTTTCGGTTCCTCAGCTACTGTGACAAAGAACAATGTGGATATTGTCTCTTCAGAAGAGTGGATTGATCATCTCTTGAAGAAGGGGATTATCGCTCAGATGTACTTCCTTTACATTCCAGTCAATGGCAATGGGGATATCAATCTCATGGTGACTCCAGAGCAAAGGGATCACCTCAGGAGACAGGTGATCCATTTTAGGAGGACCAGGCCCATGTTCATCCTCGATTTCTGGAACGATGGCCCTCATGTCCAGGGATGTATTGCTGGAGGGAGGAGATATTTCCATATCAATGCCAATGGAGATGTAGAACCCTGTGTCTATACCCATGTGGCCATGCATAATATTAAAGAGGTCTCTTTAACCGAAGCCCTGAATAGTCCCCTCTTCAAGGCCATTAGAAAGAGGCAGCCTCATAATCAAAATCATCTTAGGCCCTGTATGATCATTGATAACCCCCATATCCTTAGAGAAGTGATCGAAGAGACGCATCCCTATTTTACCCATGAAGGGGCTGAGGAGATTGTGACGACCTTAAAAGATGAGATGGATGCCTATGCCGCACGCTTCGGGGCCTATGCCGATAGGGTCTGGAGGGAAGAATATCTTAAACCATCTATTATCTCTACCAGTTGCGCATCTTCAAGTATTGGAGTTTCCATGTCCATGAAATCGGTTTCATAAATAAGAGACTTTTTAAGGTTCATGAAAAAAAGGGTGCTTCTGGCACCCTTTTTTTTCATGGTGAAGAATGAGTTGATTGAATAAAGGAAAGGGGTTAAAAGATAGAGAGGGCCACATAAGGAGTAACAAAGATAGGGGTAAGGGAGTATTTAAGAATGATAAAATTTCCAGTGAGGGAAGAGAAGGATCGGTGGCTCCAGGAGAAGATGAGAGCCCTTTGTATCCAAGAAAAGGACATTGAAGAAAGATTCATTCGATCCTCGGGCAAAGGGGGACAGAAGGTGAACAAAACTTCTACCTGTGTTTATCTTAAGCATATTCCAACTGGGATTGAAGTAAAGTATATGAGAGAGAGGAGTCAGTCTCTTAATCGTTTTCTTGCGAGGAGGGAACTGATTCGAAGGATTGAAAGATTTTCAGGGAAGTTGGTCCATGAGGAGATGAGGATTGAAAAAGTCAGACGACAAAAGTTAAAAAGGAAGAAGAGGGCAAGGATGAAATATGATCTTCCCCAATGAAAGGAGAACACAATGGCAGAAAAGGAAATTACGGTTTTGGCACGGGTCAGGGTAAAAAAGGGAATGGAGGAAGGAGTAAAAAAGGAACTTCTCTCTTTGATCGGACCCACACGTTCAGAAGAGGGATGTCTCCGTTATGATCTCTATCAATCGATGGAAGACCCAACCCAATTTATGTTTTATGAAAATTGGGCGAGTAAAAAGGATTTGGATGACCACCTGAACATGCCCTATATGAAGGCTCACCTCAGAAAGGCCCATGAGATTTTTTCGGAGCCTCCAGAGATTACGCTTTGGGAAAAGATCGGTTAAAGGGGGTCCAAGAAGATGAAGAGGAGACTCATTGTCATTGGGGGTGTGGCAGCTGGACCGAAAGCTGCGGCTAAAGCAAGGAGATGTGACCCTGAGATGGAAATTGTAATTTACCAGGAAGAGGATGACATATCCTATGCTGGTTGCGGACTTCCTTACTATGTGAGCGGTGTGATCAAAGAGAGAAAAGATTTGATTTCCCGCACCCCCGGTCAATTTGCTCAAGAGGGGATAAAGATTCTAAAAAACCATAAGATCCAACATATTGATGTTCAAAACCATACCCTGTCAGGTAGACGGGTTGACTCTGGTGAAACCTTTGTCGATCATTTTGATCGATTGGTGATTGCCACGGGTGCGACCCCCATTCAACCTAAAATTGAAGGCCTCGATCTTAAAAATGTCTTCTATCTTCGCTCCATCTTCGATGCGGATGCAATCCTAAAAAGGATTCGATCGGATTCCATTAAAAATGTGGTGATTGCAGGAGGGGGCTATATTGGGCTTGAGATGGCGGAATCTGTTATCCGTTTAGGAAAGAGCGTTACCCTCGTTGAATTAGCCCCACAGATTTTAACCCTTTTTGATGAAGACTTTGCAGCCATTTTGAAACAATATATGGAGAAAAAAGGGGTGAAGATTTTTACCTCGGAAGGGATTCAAGCCTTAAGAGGGAGGGATGGAAGGGTTACCCATGTTCAAACGACATCACAGGTGATTGAAGCGGATATGGTATTGATGAGCCTTGGCATTCGTCCACAGGTTGAACTTGCAAAACAGGCAGGGTTAAGGATGGGTGAGACAGGAGCCATCTGGGTTAATGAAAGGATGGAAACAAGTATTGAAGGAATCTTTGCCGCCGGGGATTGTGCAGAGACGACCCATTTGATTACTGGTAAGAAGGTGTGGATTCCCTTGGGATCGACGGCCAATAAACAGGGGAGGGTCGTCGGAATAAATGTCTGCGGTGGAGAGGCCACCTTCCCAGGCGTTATGGGGACTGCAATCTTTAAAACATTTGATTTTAATGTTGCTAAAACGGGGTTGAGTATGAAAGAGGCTGAACGGGAGGGATTCGATCCTATTCAGGCTATTGTGAGAGGGTACGATCGAGCCCATTACTACCCAGGTGGGAAAGAGTCCACCTTAAAAGTCATTGCCGATAAAAAGACTGGCCGAATCCTGGGAGGGCAAGCCATTGGGGAGGGACCCTCGGATAAATTTATTGATATTCTGGTGATGGCCCTTCATGGGAAAATGTCTTGCCAACAACTGGCCTCTGTGGATCTTGCTTATGCTCCTCCTTTTAGCCCTGCCCTTTCTCCAGTGATTGTTGCTGCCAATGTTTTACAGAATAAATTAGAGGGAAGGATCGAGGGGATTCAGTCCTCAGAGGTGAGGGAGAAACTTCGAACATCAAAAGATCATTTTGAGGTATTGGATGTGAGGGAAGAAGAAGAGGTGAGGAAAAAAAGAATTCCCAACTCCCAGTGGATCCCCTATGGGGAATTAAAAAAACATCTCAATCAACTCGATAAGAAGAAAGAGATTGCCGTTCACTGCGAGTCCGGTTTACGATCTTATAAGGCCTGTCTCAAACTGAAACAGGAAGGTTTTGAGAATGTTAAGAATATAGATGGAGGAATGCTCTGTTGGTGTTATGAGGTTGAATCTTCAGCCT
The DNA here is from genome assembly GCA_037441725.1 of Deltaproteobacteria bacterium. Taxonomy (GTDB): domain Bacteria; phylum Desulfobacterota; class BSN033; order BSN033; family UBA1163; genus JBBIRT01. The sequence goes on from JBBIRT010000040.1 coordinate 13,079, forward strand.
CTTAGGCATTGCAACCGAAGGAAGAGCAGGAATGATTTCATGAATCCCTTCAAGCTTGTTTCAGAGTTTCAACCCAGGGGGGATCAACCCCAGGCCATTGAGAAGTTGAGTGAAGGGGTGGCCAAGGGTTTTCCCCATCAGGTACTTTTAGGGGTGACCGGTTCAGGAAAGACCTTTACCATGGCCAACGTGATCGAGAGGCTTCAAAAACCGACTCTGGTCATTTCCCATAATAAGACCCTGGCTGCTCAGCTTTATGGAGAGTTTAAAGAACTCTTTCCAGAAAATGCAGTTGAATTTTTCGTGAGTTATTATGACTATTATCAGCCCGAAGCCTATATCCCCTCCACTGACACCTATATTGAAAAGGATACCCAGATTAATGAAGATATTGATAAAATGCGACATTCCGCAACCCGCTCCCTCCTTGAAAGAAATGATGTCATCATTGTGGCCAGCGTCTCCTGCATCTATGGGTTGGGATCCCCTGAAGCCTACCATGGGATGCTCCTCTACTTAGAAAAAGGGATGACGATCCATAGGGAGGAAATTCTCTCAAAATTGGTTGAGATTCATTATGAAAGGAATGATATCGATTTCCATCGAGGAACTTTTCGGGTTAGAGGAGACGTCGTTGAGGTCTTTCCTGCCCACGAAGAGAATCGGGCCATTCGAATTGAACTCTTTGGGGATGAAGTAGAGGCTCTTTCAGAGATTGATCCCTTGAGGGGAAGGGTCATCAAGTCTTTGGAGAAAATCCCAATCTATCCTGGCAGTCATTATGTTACTCCAGCGGATCGATTACAGAAGGCCATTCAAGGCATTCAGGAGGAGTTGGAAGAGAGGTTGGAGTGGTTTCGATCGAAGAACCTGTTGCTTGAAGCCCAACGGCTTGAGCAGAGGACAAAATTTGATCTGGAGATGCTCCAAGAGCTGGGTTACTGCCAGGGGATTGAAAACTATTCTCGCCATCTGACCGGGAGAAGGCCAGGGGAACCTCCTCCCACCCTACTGGATTATTTTCCGCAAAATTACCTTTTATTCATCGACGAAAGCCATGTGACTATTCCCCAACTCATTGGAATGTATCGGGGAGACCGATCAAGAAAAGAGACGCTGGTAGAGTATGGGTTCCGCCTTCCCTCTGCCCTTGATAACCGGCCACTCATGTTTGAAGAATTTGAGCAGCGCGTCAACCAGGTCATCTATGTCTCAGCCACTCCAGGGGAATACGAAATGAAGAAGAGCAAAGGGAGGATAATTGAGCAGATCATCCGGCCAACAGGATTGAGTGATCCACTCCTCGAGGTTAAGCCGGCAAAAAATCAGGTCGATGATCTGTTAGGAGAAATCCAGAAACGGATAAAGAAGAAGGAAAGGGTTCTTGTCACTACCCTCACGAAAAGAATGGCTGAAGATTTAACTGAGTATTATGCAGATCTCGGGATTCGGGTAAAATATCTCCATTCAGATATTGATACCCTTGATCGAGTTGAGATCATCAGGGATCTTCGACTGGGAAAATTTGATGTCCTCATCGGAATCAATCTTTTAAGAGAGGGGCTGGATATTCCTGAGGTTTCTTTAGTGGCCATTCTGGATGCAGATAAGGAAGGCTTTCTGCGATCAGAGAAATCTTTGATCCAGACCTTTGGACGTGCTGCCCGAAATGTCAATGGTCAGGTGATCCTTTATGCGGATAAGATCACAGATTCAATGAACCAGGCAATCCTGGAAACAAACCGGAGACGTAAGATTCAAGAAGCCTATAATCAAGCCCATGGGATTACTCCCCAGACGGTGAAGAAATCAGTCAGAAATATCTTGGCCTCGATCTACGAAGCGGATTATTTCACTGTCCCTGTGGTGATGGAGACAGAAGAGAAATATATTCCTGTTAAAGATATTCCAGCCATAATCCAAAAGCTAAAAAAAGAGATGAAAGAGGCAGCAAACCGTTTAGAGTTTGAAAGGGCGGCTGAGCTTCGCGATAAGATCCATCACCTCGAGGAGATGGAATTGAAGATGGGATAAAACATTTGATGGACATTTAAACATTTTTCTGTTAGTCATCTTTAAGAAGTTTAAAATTCAAGGGAAGGTAGGTTCATCCCATATGAAAGGAAAAAGGATATTTACGGAACAGGAACTCAAGGAGATGGGGATTCGAACGCTTGATCTCGTTTTGGAAGCTATTGATACGGGGAACAAGGAAAAAGCTAAGGAATTGGCCGAAAGGATGTATAGGGAATTTAACCACCTTCATGACGGTTATATGTTCTGGGTCTCTGGATTGTTGACCCATCTTTATAAGAAATACGGGATTGATGCCGTAGAAGAGGCAGAAAGAGAGGCCCATACCATTGAAGCAAAGGTCGTTTTCAAACCTCCTGAGAAGACGGATATCCGTTCTCTGGTTGAACATCTGGCGAGTGGTTTACGAGGACATCTCCAGCCAATCACCATCCAGGAAGATGATGAGAAGATCAGTCTCACCATGCAACCGTGTGGTTCAGGGGAAAGGATTATTCAGAAGGGGGGGTATTCTCCAGAGGTAGGTTTGGCCAGGATTAAAGATCCCCACCGCATCACTTGGGGAATGAAAGATTTCCCCATCTATTGCGTTCACTGTCCAGTCATGGAGATGTTACAGATGGAAAATACAGGCCATTTTGGAGCCGTCCATATTGTATCTGAACCCATATCTCATGGATCTTGCCAATTCGTCTTTTATAAGAATCCTGCTAACATCCCAGAAGTGTTCTATACGCGAATTGGAAAAAAGAAACCTCCCACCCATTCTTGATAATATCATTACATAACACTGGGTAGAAATAAGGCAATTTTAGGGAAGGCTACAACCAATGCCACGCATATTAATAAAGCGATGAGAAACGGAAAGGTACCACGAAAGATTACGTTTAAAGGTACATCCTTAGCAATCCCACCAATGATATACACATTCATCCCCACAGGGGGTGTGATGAGTCCAGCCTCAATCATGATGACCCCGAGCACGGCGAACCAAATCGGGTTGAGACCTAAGGAAATAATAATTGGATAAACCACAGGAACGGTCAATACGATCATCCCAACGGCATCCATGATGCACCCCAGACCTAACCACATGAAAAGAATGGCTATAATCGTTACCACAGGAGGGACAGAGAGTTGACCAATCCATTTCCCGAGTTGAAAGGTAAGAGTACTGGCAGCTAAAAAATAGTTAAAGATCATCGCGCCAACAAAGATAATAATTACCATCCCCACGGTTGAGGTCGTTTGGGTCAGACAATTGAGAAATTTATGCCAACTTAAACTTTTTTTAATCAAACCCAAAATGAGGACTCCAAAGGCTCCTATCGCCCCTGCCGCGGTGGGTGTAAAAAGACCTAAACCCATTCCACCGATGACAATGACGAACAACAGGATAATTTCTAATAAACCTCTCACCGAGGAGATCTTTTCTCGAAGGGTTGAAGAGGGTGCTGCAATGGCTGGGGGTTTAAATCCTGCAAAGATATAGCAGGTCATCATAAAAAGCACCACCAGAAGGAGGCCGGGTAAAATACCCGCAAGGTATAACTTTGCAATGGATTGCTCTGTGAGTAATCCAAAGAGGATGAACCCAAGACTGGGAGGGATGAGGATACCAATGGTCCCTCCTGCTGCAACACAACCTGTTGCCAATGAATCATCATACCCGTACTTCTTCATAGCTGGCAGGGCCATACTGCCAATGGTAGCCGCGGTTGCTGGACTTGAACCGCATACCGCTGCAAATGCTCCGCAAGCCCCAACTGTTGCCATAGCTAAACTTCCACGGATACTTCCAAGCCATTTAAGGGTAGACTCATAGGCATTTTCACCAATTCCAGTATGATAGGCTAACTCCCCCATGAAGATGAACATCGCCACCATCGCCATATCATAACTGGCCGCGGTGGCAAATACTTGTCGTCCTAAAAAACTGATTGCTGAATCGAGGGAGGTCAAATAGGACATTCCAGCGACCCCCACGATCATCATCCCAAAACCAATTGGAACTCTCACCATTAAGATGAGGAAGAAGAGAATTAAAAAACCGAATATTCCAACCAGGATTAGCGGCATTTCCTTCTTCCTATCCACCTGGAGAAATTTAAAAGAATGACTAACGTAAGCATAGTAAACCCTAAGGATAGAGCAAATTTAAACAAGAAAACAGGGATTTCTAATGAACTTGATCTTTCACCTAAGGTGTATGCCTCTGAACCGTCAACCATAAGCCTCCATGAAATCAAAATAAATATCAGAAAGCTAAGAATTTGACTCATGATCTCAAATAGATTCTTCATTCTGAATGGAAGTCGATTCGATAACAGATCAATTGTAATGTGCCTACCCTTTACCCCTGTATAAGCGATAGAGAAACATACGATCAATGCAAATCCATACTGGACGATTTCGTAGGATCCTGTTACCGGGTATTTGACAATACGGCCAATCGCATCAGCCACTAATAAAAGGGTTAAAAATACAAGGATCATCCCAGCGACACGATTGAATATCAAGCATATCCTTTGAAACATCGCCATGAGATTAAAATTCCCTCTTCCCTATAGGATAATCCTTTTTTATTTTTGTGAGGTAAGCCTTTCTATCTCCCTTAGCACTTTCTTAGCGGGTTTTCCCCGTGCTTCCAAATCTGTTGCTATCTTTTCAAATACTGGCTTGGAAACCTGATGAATTCGATCTATTTCGCCCTTGTCCATATTAATGAGTTTACAGCCTTGGGAAAATGCAAACTCCAAACTTTCTTTTTCTGATCCCTCTATATACTTGAGTTGCAGAGCCTGTGCCCAATCCGTGAGGTCATTGAAAACCTTCTGTATATCAGAGGGGAGAGATTCCCATGTCTTAATATTCATGGCGGTATAGGAGATTCCAAATGTCATTGATGCAGAGGTGACGTATTTTATATATTCGGCTAATCTCATCGCTTTAAGCATTTCCGATCCACCCATAAATCCTTCAACAGTTCCTTTCTGAAGGGCCACATAGAGATCACCCGGAGCAATAGATATTGGAGTTGCCCCCCATGCTTTTGCTAATGGCTCTAATCCAGGTGGAAACCTCATCACAAGACCATTAAAATCTTCAAGTTTTGTTATTGACTTTTTACAAGTACCGATGGAGAGGGGTAAGGTACTAGTCACCCAAAGGAGATGAAGGCCTTCAAATTCTTTCATTAATTCAGGAATATTTTCCAATGCCATTTTCCATAATCTCGATGCTTCTGAGGCAGTAGGAACTCCCATTAGAGCATCACCAAATAGCTTATTCAGAGGCATCACTTGGGCTGAATATCCGACCGCTGCTCCTCCCATTTGAGCAATGCCAGTTTTTATCGCATTGAAGGTTTCAAAAGGGGGATTTAGGGTACCTGATGGATATACCGTGATTCGGACCTTACCGCCTGTCCTTTTCAGAACCTCATCCGCAAATTCCTGAGAGGCTTTAAAATTAGGATGGATGGACGTGACGGTTGTGGTGTAACGAAGTTCTATGGGTTTATCTGCTGGTAAAACAGAGGGGGATAATGTGAACATCATTAGGGTAAACCCTGTACATATTATTAAGAGAGAACCTATTCTTTTTATTGTCCTTCCCCTATTCATTGGCTGCCTCCTTTCTTTAAGCTCCCCCTTCCCCCTTAGATCAGAGAAGTGAGGAAGGATAAAAATAATTAAGAGATAGGAAATATGCATGTATTCAAACCATAAACTTAAAAATTTGTCAAGGAAAAAATCTGATCTGATGTAATGCCTGGCTCATCTTTTCAATCGATCAGCTATCCGATAGGGGTAGCAGGAGAATGATTTAGCTAAGCATTCCAAAGGCTAAAGTTGCTTTTTTGAATAATCTGATATAATAAAAATAGAGATGAACATATTAGATCAAAAAATCGATTCTCTCCCAACCACACCAGGGGTCTACCTTTTTAAGGATAAGAAGGGTAACCTTCTATACGTAGGGAAGGCCGGGAATATTAGGCACCGCGTGAGTTCTTATTTCCAAAGGCCAGAGGCATTGGATTCAAAAACCATTGCCCTTCTCGAGAAGGTTGCCGATATTGATACAATTGTCACAGATACAGAGAAAGAGGCCCTCATTCTCGAGGATACCCTGATTAAAATCCATCATCCCCGATACAATGTGAAGCTAAGGGATGATAAGAATTATCCCTGTTTAAAGCTTTCGATCGATGAGAAATATCCGACCCTACGTATCGTGAGGAGGATCAAGAAGGATGGTTCCCTCTATTTCGGTCCTTATCCTTCAGCCACATCCCTAAAAGAAACTCTTAAATTGATTCGAAGGCTCTTTCCCATCCGAACCTGTTTAGATACCAAATTTTCTCATCGTTTAAGACCCTGCATCAATTATGAGATGGGGCGATGTCTTGGTCCCTGTTGTCAGAAAGTTGATCCAGCCAAGTATCAAGAGGTCGTTCAACAAGTCAAAATGTTCCTCATGGGGAAGAATAGAGAACTGATCGGAAACCTAAAACAAAGAATGAATCAAGAATCAGAAAACCTGAATTTTGAGGCCGCAGCAAGAATTCGAGACCAGATCGCCCATATTGAGAGGGTGATCGAAAGGCAGAAAATAGTTTCAACGGATTTCCTGGATCAGGATGTGATTGGATTCCATCGTCAAGATCATAAGATTATCATCTATTGCCTCCTGGTTCGTGGTGGAAGGTTGATGGGAGGAAAGGGCTATGTCCTTGCCTCCACAGGTCTTTTAGATGGAGAGGTTCTTTCTTCATTTCTTTTCCAACACTATCGAGAGGGGAGGTTTATCCCCGAGCAGATATTAATCCCAAAGGATATCCCAGAACAGGATTTCTTAGAGAAGTGGTTAACAGAGTTAAGAGGAAGGAAGGTACGTCTTTTTACCCCATTGAAGGGGAGGAAAAGGGATCTTCTTAACTTAGCCAATGAAAATGCTCAGCGTTTTCTTTATTCTGGCGAAGAAATGACAAAGGATAAGGAGCAGCTCCTTCAAGGATTAAAGGAGAGGCTTCATCTAAGAAATGTTCCTCGGAGGGTTGAGGCCTTTGATATCTCAAACCTTCAAGGAGGATATGCGGTGGGCTCCATGGTTTGTTTTATAGATGGAGAGCCCAGTCGGGAACGGTATCGTCATTTCAAAATCAAAACAGTCGAAGGGGTTGATGATTATGGGATGATGTATGAAGTCCTTCTTCGTCGCTATCAAAAGGCAGTTGAGGAGAATGATCTTCCTGATCTGGTGTTATTGGATGGAGGAAGAGGACACTTGAATGTCGCCCAAGAGGTGTTCAGAGAACTGGAAATGAAGGGCATCGATCTGATTAGTCTTGCCAAAGAAAGGTCCAGTAAGGATCAGGCCTCCCTCCGATTCGGAGGGGCTGAAGAAAAGATTTTTCATCCCCAATTCAAAGAGCCATTTATTTTGGGAAGTCATTCCCCCCTGCTGCACCTTCTTGATCGCATTCGAGATGAAGCCCATCGGTTTGCAATCACTTATCACAAGAAGAGGAGGGGGCGAGAAATCGTCAGGTCAGAATTGGGAGAGGTCCCGGGCATTGGAAAGGTGAGGCAGAGGGAGCTCTTAACATATTTTGGATCCCTTGAGAAGATTAAAGAAAGTACAGTGGAAGAACTACTCAACGCACCCAAAATGAATCAAAAATTAGCCCACATCCTTTATCAATACTTTCACCCCTCTATTCCTCTTGCCCCTGAGGTCAATTAAGCTCCTCCAGAACTTCCTGATTCACAGCGGAACCAGGATGAAAAGGTTACATTAAAACCGACCTTTTTTAAATCCCTTATAATAGGATCAGGTTCACTTGTTTTGAGTCGAAGCACAATCATCCAGTCCTTCTTTTCAGGTCTGGGTAGAGAGATCATGCTCAATACGACAGTATGATGTTGATTGGCAATCGAAATAATCTTCTCAAGATCACCCAATTTTCCACCCAAGCCCTCAATCGTAATCCTCGATCCTTCCTCCTTAATGCCCAAGATACGTGACACAAAACGGATAATATCTGACTCCGTAGCAATTCCAATCAAATTTCCATTTTCCACCACAGGAAAAGAACCGATCTTCTTTTCTTGTCCTATTCTGAGAGCCTCCTCAAAAGGGGTCTCTGGACTGAGCGTGATAGGATTCTTTTTCATGATCTCCTTCACCTTCATCTTTGAAAGAAGATAATTCAGTTCGTAAATACTCAAAGAGGTTGCAGGAGAAGGAGAGGCCTCAAGAAGATCATGCTTGGTCACAATCCCCACCAATTTCCCGTTGTCCACCACAGGAAGTCTCCTTATATTTTTTTCTTTCATGATCTTTTGCGCATCAATAATGAGTGTTTCACTACTTATTGTAACTGGATTTTTAGTCATAACATCTCTAATTCTCATGGTTCATCCCTCCTTTCTTATATAATAATAATCATCCCTATCCCTAATCCGCAACAATAATATGAAAAATGGAATAGTTTCCCTATCCTAATGATCTTCATTAAAAATGTCAAGGAGATCATTCCAGTCACAAAAGCGACCCCTGTTCCAATCAGAAGGGTCTCTAAGGGTAGGCTAAGGTCTATTGCCTCGATCTCAAGCAGGGTTGCACCCAAGATGGCAGGGATGGAAAGCAGGAAGGAGAATCTTCCTGAAAGTTCCCGATTTAACCCAAGAAAAAGGCTGGTGGAGATGGTGGCCCCGGATCGAGAAATTCCAGGAAGAATGGCTATCCCCTGGGCAATCCCAATCAGAAGGGCATCAGACCATTTCATTTGATCTAATGGTTTTCCCTCTTTTCTAATGAAACGGGTAAAGAAGAGGACCAATCCTGTCAGAAAAAGAAATCCTCCCACCTGCCTGGGCGCAGAGAAGAAAGACTCAAACCAATCCTTGAGAAAGAAGCCCATTAGGCCTGTTGGAAGGGTTGCAAGAATGATTAAAGAAAGGAGTTTGACTTGAGAAAAATCACTTTGGTTTTTTTTAAATGTTGATCCCACCCCTTGGATGATTTTCCAAATATCCCTTCGAAAGAAGAGGATGATGGCTAAGAGGGTGGCCAGGTGGAGCATCACATCAAAGAAGATGGGAGGCTCCTTTAACCCAAACAAGGATTGAAAGAAAACCAAATGGCCTGAGCTACTCACAGGTAAAAATTCAGCCAGTCCTTGAGTTAGACCGAGGAGGATGGACTGCCATATACTCATCACCAATTATCCTGATCCATTATTAAAGGGAGTTATTTCAAAGCCCCTATTGTTTTTTGGACTATTTCCTCAACGTATTTTTTTATGGTTTGAAGTCTTTTTTCTGTTAAAGCCTCAAATCGAAGAACGAGCACTGGTTGGGTATTTGAAGCCCTCACCAACCCCCACCCATCTTCAAAGATTACCCTTACCCCATCCACATCGATAATGGGATGGTCTCTTCTCAAGGTTTCCTTCACCCTCTCCACCACTTTAAATTTTATTTCATCTGGGCATTCGGCTCGAATCTCAGGGGTGATAAAGGTTTTAGGAACATCATCGAGGAGTTGAGACAGTTTTTTTTCTGTTTTTGAGAGGAGTTCGAGGAGGCGACAGGAGGCATAGATCGCATCATCATAGCCGAAATAACGGTCGGCAAAGAAGAGATGTCCACTCATTTCTCCACCCAAGGCCGCCTTTTCCTCTCTGATCTTTTCTTTGATCAAAGAGTGACCCGTTTTCCACATGATGGCCTTTCCACCATGCTGTTCAATATCTTGAAATAAATTTTGAGAACATTTTACCTCTGCCACGAAGGTGGCCCCTTTGTTCTTTTTTAAAATTTCTCTTGAAAAAAGAATCATCAGTTGGTCACCCCAGATGATATTTCCTTGGTCGTCCACTACTCCAATACGATCAGCATCTCCATCATATCCAATTCCAACATCTGCTTGAGACTTTTTCACCTGATCAATCAGATCCTTTAAATTTGCAGGGATGGTTGGATCAGGGAAATGGTTTGGGAACCGGCCATCCACCTCACAATAGAGTTCTTCAACCTCACAACCCATTCTCCTTAGGAGCGGACCAGCAACAAACCCTGCAGTTCCATTGCCTGCATCGATCACCACTCTCATTTTTTTCCCAATGGAGATATTGTTCATAATATAGTTCTGGTAGGATGGGACAATTTCCTTATAAGAAATATTTCCATTCCCCTTCACGAATTCTCCCTTTTCGATCAATCTTCTTAAATGTTGAATCTCTTCCCCAAAGATGGTGCTTTTCCCCACTGAAACTTTAAATCCATTAAACTCTGGTGGATTATGGCTTCCTGTGACCATCATTCCACCCTCTTTATCCAAATGGAAGATGGAGAAGTAATAGACAGGCGTTGGGCAGAGACCAATACTGACGATGTGACATCCTGTCGAGATCAAGCCTTCCGACAAGGTATCTTCAAAAACTTTTGAACTAAGTCTTCCATCTCTTCCTAAGACCAATTCTTTATAGCCCAAATGGGCCATATAGGTTCCAAAACCTTGACCCAACCTTCGAACGACATCAGGGGTCAGATCCCTTTCGACAATTCCTCGAATATCATACTCCCTAAAGATTTGTGGGTTGATCTGCATAGGGACCTCCATAGACTAAACTATCCATTAAATCGTTTTATTTATAATTACCTTAATTTTTTGACACAATCAACTTGTGGGCGTTAAATTCCTTCTCCCTTTCTTCATTTTTCATTGGAATCCCTCACTGAATCTTGGGAACTCAATGGTCTGGCAGGGTATCTGAGAAAATCTTATAGGGGTTACTTTAGCCTGGTTTTAAACTATGAATAGATGAAAAAAAGGAATCAGGAGCGGCTAAATTAATTAAGGGGATACCCTAACCCCAAAAATTTATATCGTCCGTTTGATAAGATTTTTAAAAGAAATTCCTGCCAGATTTTTGAACAGAGCCCATGATAAGTGAAGAGTTACTTTTCCATCCTTTTTTGACTTTTAACCGTTGATAGGATAAATTATTTGGATTGAAAGGGTATAATTTGGATATGGAAATTAAGGCCATTCGGGGATTCAACGATATCCTTCCAAATGAAATTGGAAAGTGGCAATTTGTAGAAAAGACGGCAAGAGAGGTCTTTGAAGGATTCGGCTTCTCAGAAATTCGAATTCCCATACTTGAAAAGACAGAGCTTTTTTCTCGGGGCATTGGGGAGACCACTGATATTGTTGAGAAAGAAATGTATACCT
>JBBIRT010000041.1:0-7647 GCA_037441725.1 Deltaproteobacteria bacterium
CAACAAACCACCTGGCCCCTGGAAATCGATTTAAATCATCAACAATCGACTCATATCTCTTGGAAGCTTTAATCTCAACAAAATCCCATACAGCTTCCCAAAACTCAGGGATGCGATCGATGGACCACTGATACAAATCCCAATAGGATTGAAAGGATTGATTATATCGCTGATTGACATACTCCATAAATCGGGTCATATTGGCATTTTTTATCACCTCTTTCGAAGGAATCCAAAGAGGTTTTTTTATCGTTTCTCCAACAGCAGGAAACGTAACCAGCTGAATAGGTTTTTCTGTCATTGGTTTCAGAGTTTTTTTAAATGGCCCCCTTGAGGTTTTCACAAGAGGTCTTCCCGCTTTCTTCTTAGTGGGCTTTAAAGAAATTTTTTTCGAAGGTTTTTGGGGAATCTTTACAGAACTCTTTTTTGAGGGCATTGTCGAAGGCTTTGGGGGGACCCTTTGGGCTTTCTTCCTTGAAGACTGGCCTTTATTTTTTTTAAGGATTCCTTTTGAAGACTTTTGAACTATTTTTCTTGAATCTCTCTTCATGCCCCCTCCTCGAAGATTTGGTTTAGTCTCTATTCAATACCACCCCTCACCCTTTTCGTCAAGATATATTTGCTATCTCTTTGGACTTTATGTTATTTTAATGGAGCTAAAAACTGAAAAATGAGAGAGGCTTAGAAGAAAAGGAAACAAACCCATGGGTCCTTCTTCCAGGGTGAAAATTGAGATTGATCAAGAGCGATGTAAAGGATGTGGACTCTGTACGATATCCTGTTCAAAAGGCTTGATTCGAATCGGAGAAGGGATCAACCGTCAAGGATATTTATATGCCGTTTGGGAGGCGAATGGGAGATGTACAGGATGCGCCCTCTGTGGAGAAATCTGCCCAGACGTCGCTATTCAAGTATGGAAAGAGTAAGAATAATCAACCCATATTACAGGACCCGAATATCTCCTTATTTTACGGATAACGATGCAGCAACCTTTTGAAAAAATCTTAGCCAAAGGCAATGAAGCCATTGCCATGGCTGCCATGGATTCAGGATGCCTTCTCTATTTTGGATATCCTATTACTCCTCAGAACGATATCCCAGAGTATCTTTCAAAACACCTTCCTGCCTTGGGAGGGGAATTCATCCAGGCTGAAAGTGAAATTGCTTCGATCAATCTGCTCCTCGGAGCTTCTGCCACGGGTGCAAGGGCAATGACCTCCTCTTCGAGTCCGGGGATTTCTCTCATGCAGGAGGGAATCTCCTATCTGGCAGGAAGCGAACTTCCAGCCTTGATTGTCAATATCTCGAGGAGCGGACCGGGATTAGGAGGCATCTCTCCCTCTCAGGGAGACTATTTCCAGGCAACCCGAGGGGGAGGCCATGGAGATTATCGGGTGATCGTCCTTGCTCCATCTACCGTCCAGGAGATGTACGATCTCACCTGTTTGGCCTTTGATCTGGCTGATAAATATAGAAATCCAGCTATGATTTTAGGGGATGCCTTGCTCGGCCAGATGAAAGAACCTCTGATCCGAAGAACCTATGTGAAAATGGATCTCCCTCCAAAGGATTGGGCCTTAACAGGGGCTCGAGGGAGAAAACCAAATCGATTAAAATCCCTTTACCTAAAGGATGGGGAGCTTTCAGAACATAATTGGAAACTCTATCAAAAATACGAAAAGATGAAACAAGAAGAGATTCGATTCGAAACCCTATTGATTGAAGATGCTCAGCTTGTCATTGTTGCCTTCGGAAGCATGGCCAGGGTATCAAAAACTTCTGTCGAAATGGCAAGAGAGGAAGGGTTGAGGGTGGGCCTTTTTAGGCCCATCACCCTCTTTCCCTTCCCAGAAACGCCCCTGCATGACCTTTCCCAACAGGTCAAACGATTCTTAACCGTTGAGTTGAATACAGGACAGATGGTGGAGGATGTGAAACTCTCAGTGGATCGAACCTCCCAGGTCTATTTTTATGGAAGACCTCCAGGTTCTCTTCCAACTCCAGAAGAGGTGTTAGAAGAAATAAAAAAATATTATGGCATAAAGTATAGCACATAGAGCAAAGAGTTTTACTCATGCTTTACCCAGCCTTGGCTCTTCGCTCTATGTCCTTTACCGGTTTTGGAGGATTGATGGAGCTTATATTTAAGCGTCCCGAGTGCTTAATTGATATCCCCTTCCATTTCTGCCCCGGATGCCACCATGGCATTGCCCACCGACTGGTAGCCGAGGCCATTGACTATTTTAAGATCCGAGAAAAGACCATTGGGGTGGCCTCCGTAGGATGCTCTGTCTTTATGTACGACTATTTCGATATAGACGTCCTTGAAGCCCCCCACGGAAGGGCCTCTGCCGTTGCGTCGGGCGTGAAACGCGCACAAAAAGACCTGGTTGTCTTTACCTACCAAGGGGATGGAGACCTTGCCGCCATTGGGATTGCTGAAGGAATCCATACCGCCAACCGAGGAGAAAATATCACCATCCTCTTTGCGAATAACGGAATCTATGGAATGACAGGAGGCCAGATGGCCCCCACCACCCTGCTCGGCCAAAAGACCACAACCAGTCCCTATGGAAGAGACTTTACCTATGATGGGTATCCCATTCGAATGGCAGAGATGTTGGCCACATTGGAGGGAAGTGCTTTTGTCGCAAGGGTGGCTGTGAATAATCCTGCAAATTTGATGAAAGCTAAGAAGGCTATTCGTAAGGCCTTTCAGATGCAGATTGAAGAAATGGGTTTTTCTTTTGTCGAAATGTTATTGGCTTGCCCTACCAACTGGGGGATGACAGCCTTAGAAGCCAATCGTCGGGTTGAGGAAGAGATGATCCCATACTTCCCTCTGGGCATCCTTAAAGAAAGAAAGATGGCAGATTATCTATGAATGAATTGCCCACTATTTTATAGAGTGATTTTCATGTCAACCCAACGATTCGATTATCGCCTTATTGTTGCTGGATTTGGAGGACAGGGAGTGTTAGTGATTGGAAACCTCCTTGCCCATGCGGCTATGATCGAAGGGAAACATGTTACTTATCTTCCTGTCTATGGAGTGGAGATGAGAGGAGGAACTGCCAATTGCATGGTCGTAATCTCCTCTCATCCCATAGGATCTCCTGTGGTGGGAAGGCCTCATGCAGCGATCGTGATGAATTTGCCCTCCCTGACCAAATATGAACCTATGCTCCTCCCACAAGGACTTTTATTTATCAACTCCACTTTGATTGATCCTAAGGAGAGCCTTAGAAAAGACATTGAAATCTTCTCTATCCCAGTGAACGAGATTGCCATTCAAAATGGGAATCCAAAACTTGCCAATATGATAGCCTTGGGAGCCTTTAATGAAAAGACGAAATTGGTTCAAATGGAATCATTATACGAATCCCTAAAAAAAGTCCTGGATGAGCGATATCACCATCTCATTCCATCCAATATCAGGGCCATTGAAATTGGAGCTAAGTTTGTCCAACCGCTCTAAGGGCAGAACTTACTAAAGGGTCAAGGGAGGAGGCTAAGGGAGAGAGGTATGGAAGAGAAGAACGAAAAAGAGATCAGGGTTGGAGAGAGAATCAAGACCTTGAGAGAACAGAAAAATCTTTCTTTAAAAGAATTGGCTGACTTGACAGGATTTTCAACTGCCCTACTCTCCCAAATGGAGAACCATCTCGTCTCCCCCTCTCTCGGGACAATGATCAAAATAGCAAAGGCATTAGGTATAAAAGTGGGGGATCTCCTTGGAGAAACGGAGGGAGAACCCTTTTCGATCGTGAGAAAGGATGAAAGAAAACCGGTCTCTCGGTTTGCTTCAAAGGAAGGGGTGAAGTATGGATATTTCTATGAATCTCTGGGTTTTGAAAAGAGAAACCGTCATATGGAACCCTTCATCGTTACCTTAGAACCTGCTACCATCAAAACCTCCAAGACATCAGTCCATGATGGAGAAGAGTTCATTTTTGTCCTTGAGGGTGAAATGGAAGTGATCCTCAGAAATCATACAGATGTCCTTTACCCAGGGGATTCCATCTATTATGATTCAAATATCCCTCATCGAGTACAATGTCATAAGGATCGGGTGACTAAAATTTTGGCTGTACTTTACACTACGACGATTTAAGTAGTCATCGTAAATAAACCGTTTGGGTGGGGAAAAATTCTATGGGTTGATCAAAAGCGATCCCCTCCCTTATCTATTCATATGGAAAATTCAAAGATCATGATTATAGGCCTTTTCTTTTTTCTTCTTTTTGTTCTTATATTCCCCCCTTCCTCTTTGGGTCTGATGGCGCTTCGGGGGGGGGCTTTTATTCAAACCCCTGGACTTGGCGGGGATTCTGGCAGGGAGTGTGTCAAGGGGATGTTAGATGCAACCAAATGGCTCAACCAACATGAGGGAATTTTCGGAATGAAACTGGAGGTTATCCTTATCGAAGACACCTCCCAGCCTGCAGAAATCATGGCTGCCTATCGAAAATTGAATGAGGCAGACCGCATTCTGCTTCTCTATATCTATTCCATTGATACCGCACTCGATCTGATCCCTCATATCCACTTTGATCGCCTCCCAACCTTTATAAGTTCCTTCCCCTCTCAATTTACCAACGCAACGATATATCCCTATGCCTTCTCCATCAACCCCACCCCCCTAGATCAAGCTAAGATCGCCATCCATTTCATCGCAGAAAGTTTCAAGCTCAAAATGAAAAAACCAAAACTGGCTTTTGTCGGATCGCCTGACTACTTTGGTCAACACTTTTTAGAAGAGGCAAAGTCCTATGCTAAGTCCCTCGGCATTGGAACAGGTCCAAATTTCTGGATTCCTGACACATCCCAATTCCCAGAAAGACCAGGGAAAAATACCCTTCTTCTCTCAGCACTCCAATCCTTCAAACCTGATTTCATATATATGAGTCTGACCTCTAAGGAGGCCTCCTCCCTATTGGAGGATGCTCAAAAAATGAATCTTAAGACGAAATGGATTGGTTCAATGAGGGCCTTTGATGAAAATCTTAATCGTTTTGAAGAGGTCCTTGGAATTCAACCCATCTCTCCTTTTGAGGAGGATGTACCTGGTAAAGAAGAGGTCAAAGAAGCTCATCAAAGATGGCACCCATATGACTCCCATTCCCTTTCTTATGTGGAGGGGTGGGCAACGGTGAAAGTGATTTCAGAAGCCCTCGGGAGATCGCTCCCAGAACAGGGTTTTTCTCGTGAGAGGGTAAGACTGGCCCTCGAAGGATTTAAAAATCTTAAGACCGGTGGACTCACTCCACCTCTCACATTCTCTTATAAAGATCATCGCCCCTATGTAGAGTCGAGGATATTCATGATTAAAAATGGAACACCAGTAAAACATACGGGTTTTATTTCAATTGGGCGATAGGGTTGAGGATGATGGACTGGAAAATCACAGCGACCACTTTATTCTGTGAGCTCGTCAGGAAATGGGTTCCCATTATGGTTTATCGGGATGGAAGGACTAACTGTGGTTATTATTATCGGCACCAGATCGTGATTAAGCATAATCCTGGCAGGGCCTTATGCCCTGGACCCCAAGGATGTAAATTATGCCATGCCTATCAAGAGGATGTCTTTTCACGGGAAAAATAAATTCAAAATCTGCAGCCGAAATCGATCCTATTGAGGCTAAAAAAATTTAAGGAAGGAGGGTCATATGGAGAAGAAGGCTTTAATCGTATGGATGGTTGGGATCTTTGGATTGGTTATCTTGGGTTGTGCTGGAGAGAGGGCCTTAATGAAATCCACACCTACACAGATTCGACCCCTGAAGGTGACCATTGAGAGCGTTGAAAGGTTAAACGCCATCGCTGCCAAACCACCTTTCCAACCCACAGATGTCCTTGTCTTCAGGGTAAATTTCAAATTGACCAATCCAAACCAGGTGACGGCAAAAGTTGAGGATTTCTATTTCGAGGCAAAGGTGGAGGATGGCACACGGGACATGACCATCATTCAGGCCGCCTCCATGCCAAATTACCTGATTCCTCCTAATGGAGAGATCCTATGGTCCTCGACAGAACCTTTTCTTTATGGTGGGGTGAGAGCCTCATATCTTCTTCGGGGAATTGGGGGAGAGGAAGGCGTCCAGGGAGCCTTTAAAAAGACAGAAGAGCTCTGGCTCGATCTCGGAGCAGATAAGAAGCGATTCTACCTTGATGGCAACGTCACCTCTTCTCTCATAGAGTTCTCAGACTTAGGAAGGGTTCGGACCCAATTTAATCTGGAATTTGAGATCCCTAAATTATAGGAAAGAAATGAAAATGATGGCCCCTACCATCACAGAAACGACGTGGAAGAAGTTTCATCCCCCCGTAGGAGAAGATACCTTCCCTAAGTTGCTGAGAAGAAATTACCTCCGATGGGGAGATCAAAAAATCGCCTACCGATACAAAGATTATGGATACTGGCAGGAACTCACCTGGAAGGATTTCTATCATCGAACCAAATGGTTCGCAGGAGGTCTTGCCAGCCTCGGGTTTGCTCGCGGTGATAAGGTGGCTATCTGCGGAGAGAATGCACCGGAATGGTTTTGGGGACAGCTCAGCGCTCAATGCCTGGGAGGAGTCTCCGTGGGTCTCTACACGGATTCCATCCCCTCTGAGCTTCAATATATTATCGACCATTCTGATGCAAAGATTGTGATGGTCGATGATCAGGAGCAGGTAGACAAAATGCTCTCCATCAAAGAGCAGATCCCGAAGGTCGAAAGGGTAGTTTATTGGAATGCCAAGGGGATGTGGAATTACGACGATCCCTGGCTCATTGGATTCGATGAGATGATGGAGTTAGGAAAGGCCTACGAAGAAAACCGTCCAAACTTCTTTGAAGAAGAGATCGAAAAAACAAAACCCGAGGATATCGCTGTCCTCCTTTACACCTCAGGGACCACGGGTCGTCCTAAGGGATCCATCGTTACTTACCGAAATCTTCTTAGCCTATTCCATGGTTGGGATGCAGCCTTACCCTGGCATGAAAGAGATGAAAATCTCTCTTTCTTACCCCCGGCTTGGATTGGAGAGCAGATCTTTACTGTTGCCCCGAATCTGACAAAAGGAATTGTCGTCAATTTTATTGAAAAGGCTGAGACCGTCCGATCTGATCTCAGGGAAATCGCTCCTGAGGTAATCTTACTTGGAGCAAGGCAGTGGGAGATGACCTGTTCCGAGATTCAGGCCAAGATGATGGACTCCCCTTTTTGGAAAAGGTTTCTCTATCACCTATTTCTTCCCGTAGGCTATAAGATTGCTCAAGCTCAGGAGGGGCGGAAAAAGGTAAAGGGGTATTGGCGATTCCTTTTTTTCTTAGGCTACTGGCTTGTGTTCAGACACCTACAAGATAAAATCGGCTTGACCAAAACCAGGACACCGATAACGGCCGGGGCAGCTCTGAGCCCAGACAATTTCAAACTTCTTCGAGCCATTGGGGTTCCTATTGTCCAAGGATACGGTTCAACAGAGGTTTCCGGTCTCGATGTCCTCCAATTGGAAAAGGAGTATTATCGCTCAGAGGGATCAGGTCAACCCTTCCCTGGGGTAGAGGTGAGGATTACAGAGGATGGAGAAATCCTCTTAGGAGGGGTAGGAGTGGTTCAAGGCTATTATAAGCAACCTGAAGAGACCGCAAAAAGTT
>JBBIRT010000041.1:7657-11673 GCA_037441725.1 Deltaproteobacteria bacterium
AGCCACTTTTAACCAACCTTATGATACCGCATCAATTGTCATACGTGTTTCTATCTTCCGCGGCTATGGCCGTTATATGGATGAAGAGGGGGAACTTTACGTCATCGACCGAGTGAAGGACATGCAGACGATGAGAGAGGGTGAAAAATTTTCCCCCACCTATATTGAGGGACGACTGAAGTTTAGTCCTTTTATCAAAGATGCCATGGTCATTGGGAATCAAAGAGATTTCGTCACAGCCATAATCAACATGGACTATGAAAATACAGGTCGGTGGGCAGAACGAAATCATATCGCCTATACCTCCCATCCTGATCTCTCTCAAAAGGCAGAGGTCCGAAAATTATTTTCTGAGATCATCCAGCGGGTGAACGCAACATTGCCTGAAGCCACCCGAATCAAAAAGTTCATCGTTCTCCATAAGGATTTTGACCCGGATGAGGCTGAGTTGACTCGAACTCGCAAATTGAGAAGGGAGTTTGTAGAGCAACGGTATGAAAAAATCATCCAAGCCATGTATCAAGGAATGGAGCAGGTGCAGATCGAAACCACCATTACCTACCGTGATGGTAGGGTCTCGATCATGAAGATTCCGATTGTGATCGAAACCATATAGGGAAACAAGGACGTAGACCTATGTCAGAGATTTCAAGACCTATCCTGAAGAAAAGGGAGCAGCGATATAGTTATGGTCTGACGCTTCTCAGAGAGAGGATAGAGGAAAAGAGATCTTTCATCAATCCTGACGCTAAGGCTAAAAATGATCGTATTCTCCTCAAGGCCAAAGGAATCAGCTTAGCCTTTGGTAAGCTTCAAGCCCTCGACCATGTCGATGTCGAGGTTCGGGAAGGCGAAATCCTGGCCATCATCGGACCGAATGGGGCGGGTAAGACATGTCTCCTCAACGTCATCAGTGGATTTTACCGGGCTCAGAAGGGAGAGGTCTATTTGGAAGACAAAAACATCACCCACCTTCCCTCCCATAAAATTGCAGAGCTGGGCCTCTGCCGTACTTTCCAAAATATTGCTCTCTATTCTGGGTTATCGGTGATCGATAATATCATTGCGGGAAGACACCCCCATATCCGATACAATTTCATTGCGGGGATGGTCTATTTCCCATGGGCAAATAGAGAAGAGGCTTACCAGCGTGCGATTGCAGAGGATATCATTGATTTCTTAGAGTTAGAACAGGTGAGGGGATCTGTTGTGGGAACACTCGCTTATGGGTTAAGAAAAAGGGTTGAATTAGGGAGGGCTTTAGCCCTTGAACCCAGAATCCTCCTCCTGGATGAGCCCATGGCAGGAATGAACTTTGATGAGAAGGAGGATATGGTCCGTTTCATCATTGATATCAACGAATTTTTGAGGATACCAATCGTTTTGATCGAACACGATATGGGGGTGGTGATGGACATTGCTGATCGAATCATCGTCCTCGATTTTGGGAATAAGATCGCAGAGGGTCCTCCTGAAGAGATCAAAGAGAATCCTAAGGTGATTTCTGCTTATTTAGGAGCTGAATAAAATGGAAGAGTTGATTAAATCGATCGTCTTAGGAATCTGCAGTGGTGGAATTTATGCCCTACTGGCTGTCAGCTATGTGGTTATTTACAAATCCACCAGGGTCTTTCCTTTTTCTCAGGCAGCAGTTCTAATCATTGGAGCCTATCTCATGTGGTACAGTCTGATCGTCTGGCATCTTCCCATTTGGTTGGGTTTTCTCATCACCTGCATGGGAGGAGCCATTTTGGGTGGGATCGTTGAGAGGGCCTTCATGCGCCCCTTGGTCGGTCAACCTATCCTCGCTCCGATTGTGGTCACCCTTTGTCTGATGCTCCTTCTCAGAGGAATCGGAATCATTATAGGGAAGGGTGATATTCAAGGTTTTGGAGAATCCTTTTTACCCATGGGGGCCTGGCAGATTGGCTTTTTCCATCTTCCTAAGATTCAAGTCTATGGGATGGCTCTCTGTAGCCTTCTGATTGCAGGTCTCATGTTCTTTTATGAAAAGACCAATATCGGTTTGGGAATGAGGGTGGTCCACGAAGATCACGTGGTGGCTCAAAACTTAGGGATCAACGTGAAGAGGATTTTTCAATATAGTTGGGCCATCTCCTGCATGGTGGCGGTTGTAGCAGGAATGTTATTAGGAAATATCCAGGGGGTTGGTCTGGCCCTCGATGCCAATGGTCTTATAGCGATTGCTGCTGTGCTCTTCGGGGGGTTAGAATCTTTTATGGGTGCCATTATTGCTGGTTTAGCCATTGGCATCCTCCAGATGTTGACGATTACCTATATTGCCCCTCTCCTCCCTGGAGAAACGACCATGATGATCCCTTTTGTCTTTTTACTATTAATTTTATTTATTAAACCCTACGGTCTTTTTGGTTTAGTCCGAATCGAGAGGCTTTAACAAATTTTAGATGAAAGATGAAAAGAAGGAGAGAAAGAAGAGGAGTGGACTGTGAGCATCAATATCAATCGACCCTGTGGAACGTTTGATCGGAACTATTTCCAAGCCAAGGCGCTTTATCGAACTCCCCTCCGAAAAGCACTACTAATCCTCCTAATCATCGGGATGTACCTGATCGCCTTTTTTATCGGAGACTATGGGATTTCCATTCTTACCCTCATCTGTGCCTTCACCATTGGGATGCTTGGGCTCCAAATCATTACGGGTTACTGTGGACAGATTTCCATTGGCCATGCCGCCTTTATGGGAGTGGGGATGTACACCGTAGGCATTCTCCAGAAGCATTTTGGTCTGAGCTTCTGGGCCTGTCTGCCCTTGGCAGGATTCATTCCCATGTTTATTGGAATGGTTTTTGGTATCCCGGCTCTGAGGATGAAAGGGTTATACCTTGCGTTTGCCACGTTAGCCGCACATTTTGTGATAGTATATGTCATCAGTAATTGGCGTTCAGTAACCAATGGGACGGACGGGATGTGGATGAAACGACCAGGCCCGCTTTGGGGGATCGATTTTCAAAGTGATCGAAACTATTACCTCTTGGTCCTCACCATTACGATTCTCATGGTTTACCTGGCAACCAATCTGGTGAGAACCAAACTGGGGAGATCTTTCGTAGCAGTCAGAGACAATGATATTGCTGCAAAGGTCATGGGAATCAACATTGCTCATACGAAGATCATGGCCTTTGGGATTGGTTGTTTTTTTGCTGGGATTGCAGGAGCCCTGGGAGGAGCCTATTATGAATATGTCAATATAGAATGGTTTGGGCTTGATGACTCCATCTGGTATCTTGGATTTCTTGTGGTGGGAGGATTTGGAAGTATCTTTGGGGCGATTGCCGGAGCAACGGTTTGGAAAATCATGGATGAATTTAGTACCCTCATTACTCCCTTGGCTGAGACCTTCTTAGGGGGAGCCGCCTTTTATGCCTCTGCGGCCTTCTCTTTAATCTTTTACTCTTTAATCATCATCATCTTCTTAGTATTTGAACCAAGGGGGATCGCCCATCGATGGGAGATCATCAAGAGGTCTTACCGACTCCATCCTTTTCCATATTGAGGACGACGCCTAATGGGAAATACGATAAAAAAATATTAATCTCAAAAGGAGGGAAGAAGATGAAAAAAAAGATCAAATGCTTTGGTTTATGGGAAAAATTGGGTTTATTGGGAATGTCTACGATGATCCTTCTCTTCATGAGTCCAATCGAGGGTTCTCCAGCAGGTAAGCCTTCCATCACCATCCACAATATTATTGATCTCACTGGAGCCTATGCCCCCATCGCCATTCCCTCGGAGAAAGGGGGTAAGGATTATCTGGCATGGATTGCTGAACAAGGAGGACTCGATGTCGATGGGGATGGAAAAGGGGATGTAGAAGTAAAATATCAGTGGGCAGAATTTGGCAATGTGGATGCTCGCTTCATGTCTGCCTACAAAAGATTTAGGATGGGGACACCCAAACCCACCATTATTGAGATGTGGTCATCTCCCAATCAGGAAATGATGAAGCCAATCCTGGAGAGGGATGGGATCGTATG
>JBBIRT010000041.1:11694-24140 GCA_037441725.1 Deltaproteobacteria bacterium
CCCCCTGCATGGAATTACATGGATTGCTGGAGCTATGGGGAATCTGCAGCAGGAGCCATTGAATATTATATCGATCACCTCTGGCCAAAGAAAGGAACAGGAACTAAGGCTAAGGTGGCCCACCTCACTTGGGACACGGCCTATGGGCGTGCAGCCAATGAACCGACAAAAAGGCATGGAGAGAAGACAGGGAAATATGAAGTGGTAGTGGAGAGGTTCTGCACCATGATGCCTACAGATCCAGAAATCATGGGATTCCTCTCCGATTTTGAAAAGAGAGGGGTAGACATTATCTGGTCGAACTCCATTGTCCAAACCCCAGCGGTCATTATGAAGGGAATCCATAAGTTGGGTCTCTCAGGGAAGATGGCCCTGCTTGCCAATCTGTGGGCTCCTGCAGACCAGTTGCTTGAAATTGTTGGTCCTGGATCGGCAGAGGGGTATATGTGCCCTCAACCCGTTTACGTTCCTTCAGCCGATCCGAATGAACCTGGGGTCAAATTTGCGAAGATGTTGAATGAAAAATACCGGAAAGATCCTGCCATGCCCAATATTCAATATATGCGAGGAATTCGGATGAAAGCCAATATATTAGAATCTGTACGCAGAGCTCTCGTGGGAATGATGAAGCGGGATCACATCGATTTGGCAAAGGCCTGTGAGAGGATCACTGGCAAGGATGTTAAGGAACTGGGCATTCAGACCCTGGCAGGATACACCGCTCATGATATCACAACCAGATTCCAAAGTGCCCCTTCCGGAAAGGACGATCGTCGATTGGCCAATCATGACCGTCTCATTGGCATTAAAGGTGGAAAGGTGGTTGCCCTCTCTCCTTGGTACAAGGTCCCTCGACTTGTCCCAGATGAGATGATCAAACAGGGCCTATTTAAGGACGAAACGATTAACCTTCATTATCTTCCGGTGAAATAACTTGGAAATGAGGTTCTAATGTTGGAATTAAAGAATGTGGAGGTCAAGTACCTCAATACCATTTTAGTCCTGAAGGGAATCAATATCCAACTTGAAACGGGTCGGTTCGTCTGCCTTTTAGGGGCGAATGGTGCTGGGAAGACCACCACTCTGAAGTCCATTTCAGGTTTACTTCGAACCGAAGAGGGAGAAGTGACTGATGGAGGGGTCTACTACGAAGGAAAGCCCATCCATAAACTATACCCGGAAGACATCGCCAGAATGGGAATCCTCCAAGTCATGGAGGGAAGGCGATTGGCAGAGCACCTCTCCGTCGAAGAAAATTTGCGGGCCGGCGGGCTCATCCTTCGAGGAAATGGGTCACGGTTTAAGAAGGACCTCGAAATGGTTTACAGTTATTTCCCAAAGCTCTCAGAGATTAAGAATAATGTAGCAGGATATTGCTCTGGAGGAGAGCAACAGATGATTGCTATGGGAAGATGTCTGATGGGACATCCAAAGATCATGCTTCTCGATGAACCCTCCATGGGCCTCTCCCCCTTATTGGTCAGAGAAATCGCAGAGATTACGAAAAAGATCAACAAAGAGGTAAAGGTCTCTATCCTGCTCGTTGAACAGAATGCTCACCTCGCACTTGAATTGGCCGAATATGGATATGTAATCGAAAATGGTAGGATCGTTCTGGATGGTCCTGCAGAGAAATTAAAGAACAACGAAGATATCAAGGAATTCTATCTTGGATTCACCCATCTGGGACAGAGAAGAAGTTATCGCGATGTAAAACATTATAAACGTCGAAAACGCTGGTTAGGATAGAGGATAAAAAGCTTTGACGAATTTCTTAAAAATGTGCTAATGTTAAACGAAAAAAAGGAGGGATAAACGATGAAGATCCATTATAAAGGGTTTATGCGAGAGATGATTCAAAGGAATCCAATTACCATCAGTCCGGATGCTTCTTTTTTTGAGGCAAGAAATCTGATCCAAGAAAAAGGAGTGCGTCATCTCCCTGTGGTGGATAAGAACAATAGCATCATCGGAATCGTAACAGACCGAGATATCCGGAAGGTTGGGCCCTCTGAGGCCACCCTCCTCAGTGTTCAGGAGATCAATTACCTTTTGGGTAAGTTAAAGGTCTCCAACTTTATGACCCCTAAAAATAAACTCATCACGATCACCCCTGATACCCTCATCGAAGAGGCAGTTCAGTTGATGCATGATAATAAAATTGGTTGCCTTCCGGTAGTTGAAAACGATAAACTTTATGGAATCTTTACTGAAACCGATGCATTGAATCATTTTGTGGATATCTTCGGCCTGAAAGAGAAAGGGACTCGACTCTCCATTGCCCTCGAGGATAAACCTGGGTCAATGCTTGGAATTCTTGAGATTATTAAAAAACATAATATAAATATCATCAGTATCGTCACCCCTTCTTTTATGGTGGAGGGTAAAAGGATTGCTGCCTTTCGAATCCGAACAGAGGAGTATAAAGATCTCGTGGCCGATTTAGAAAAGGCAGGCTATGATGTATTATCCATCGGGAAGTGGCCATTGGTTTGACCAGATTAAAATTAAATGGGATAATTGGATGAGGGAGATGTAAGAACTGGGGAGTCTCCTCATTCTGATAGAATTTTAAAAAAGAGTCCTGTATCCCCAAATCCTATTTTTTTTAGCCATTATTTTACAGTTTACGTTAAGTGGATGGATTCAACGAACCTTATGGGAAATGGAGAAGAAAGGCGATATCAAATCGGTGAGTTAGCTAACTTATTAAAGATGAGCCCTCGAACGATCAGATACTATGAAGAGATCGGTCTCCTCAATTCCGTTAAGAGAGTTGAAGGTGGGAAAAGAATTTATACCGATCAAGACCTCCAACGCCTAAAGTTTATCATTCGGCTCAAAGACCTCGGACTAACCCTTTCTGAGATGCTCGAGCTGGAAGATATCTATCAGATCCATCGAACAAACAAGAAGGTATTATCACGACTCTTAGAATTGCTGGATGGGCATGCTTCAAAGATTGATGAGAGAATCAACAACCTCAATAAATTAAAGGTGGATATCTTAAACTTTCAAGAGAAGATCCGTCAGAAATTAAAAGTGGATGAGACCCCTTAGAAAGGAGCAAGGATGAAAGAGGTGGTAATCACCAGCGCTGTCAGGACGGCAATTGGCAATTTCCTTGGAGCCTTAAGTCCCTTCAGTGCAACCGAATTGGGAGGAAAAGTCATCGAAGAGGCCATCAAACGCTCAAAGATTCAAAAAGAAGAGGTAGATGAGGTCATCATGGGCAATGTCCTCCCTTACGGGTTGGGGCAGAATCCCGCCCGACAGGCAATGATCAAAGCAGGGCTTCCCATGTCTTCAGGGGCCCTTACCATCAATAAAGTTTGTGGCTCTGGGTTAAAAGCCGTGATGTTAGCCGCTCAGGTGATCATGGCAGGAGACGCCGAGGTCATTGTGGCTGGAGGCATGGAAAACATGAGCCGTGTCCCCTATTACTTAGAAAATGCAAGGACAGGGTATCGACTCTGGGATGGAAAGTTGGTTGATGGCATGGTCCATGATGGTCTTTGGGATGTTGTAAATGACTACCATATGGGATACACCGCTGAAATCCAATCCATTAAATTTCATATCTCCCGTGAAGAACAGGACCAATTTGCTCACGAGTCCAACTTAAAGGCGATGAAGGCGATTAGGGAGGGTAAATTTAAAGAAGAGATTCTTCCCATTATGATTCCTTCAAAGAAGGGTGAACCGACGGTCTTTGATACAGACGAAGGACCTCGTGAGACGGATCTTGGGGCTTTAGCTAAATTAAAGCCTGCCTTTAAAGAGAATGGAATGGTCACTGCAGGAAATTCTTCTAAGATCAGTGATGGAGCAAGTGCCTTGGTTCTCATGTCAATGGAAAAGGCAAAGGCCCTCGGAGTCAAACCCATGGCCAAGGTAGGGGCCCAAGCAGCAGTGGGTGTAGAATTAGAAGATGTTCTGGTCGCCCCGATTCAATCCATCCCAAAGGTTTTGAAAAAGGCAGGCCTTTCACTGGAAGAGATCGATCTGTTTGAAATTAATGAGGCCTTTTCTGCCTCCACCGTGGCCATCATCAAAACCCTTGGGATCGATAAAAATAAAGTCAACATTCATGGAGGGGCTGTGGCCTTAGGACACCCCATTGGGGCAAGTGGTGCAAGAGTCCTAACCACATTACTCTATGCCATGAGAGAGAGGGGGGTAAAGAGAGGAATGGCCTCTCTCTGCCTGGGAGGAGCCGAGGCGGTCAGTCTGATTGTAGAACAGATCTGAAGAAGAGAGTTGGAAAATCAAAATGATATCATGTAAAATTCATTCTTTAAATTAAAAATGGAGGGAAAGATGATGGAGATTAAGACAATTGGGGTAGTTGGTGCAGGTCAGATGGGAAATGGGATTGCCCAGGTAGCTGCTTACGCTGGATTTAAGGTGATCATGAGCGACATTGCGGATACTTTCATCCAAAAGGGATTAGGAACCATTTCAAAGAATTTGGATCGAATGGTCGAAAAGGGAAAGATCTCTTCACAGAAAAAAGACGAAGTGATGGGAAGGATTCAGGGAACGCTCCAGGTAAAGGATATGGCTGGAGTGGACTTTGTGGTGGAAGCCGCAATTGAAAATGAGCAGCTCAAGCTGAATCTTTTTAAGGAACTGGATCAGGTTTGCAAAAAGGATATTATCCTTTCAAGTAATACTTCTTCTATCTCCATAACCAAGATTGCCTCTGCCACTCAAAGGCCTTCCCAGGTCATTGGCATGCACTTCATGAACCCTGTCCCCGTGATGCAATTAGTCGAGATCATCCGTGGTCTTCAAACGTCTCAGGAGACCTTTGACACGGTGAAGTCTCTCGCAGAAAAAATGGGAAAGACACCTGTTGAAGCGAATGATTTCCCAGGATTTATTTCCAATCGAATCTTAATCCCGATGATCAATGAGGCCATCTATGCCCTCTTTGAAGGGGTTGGAACCCCGGAGGCCATCGATACCGTCATGAGGTTGGGAATGAATCATCCCATGGGACCCTTGGCCTTGGCAGATCTTATTGGTTTGGATACCTGTTTGGCTATTATGGAGGTTCTTTACAAGGGGTTTGGCGATTCAAAGTATCGTCCATGTCCCCTTCTCAAGAAATATGTCGATGCAGGTTACTTAGGAAGAAAAACAGGAAGAGGTTTTTATACTTACTAAAGCAAAGGGAGTTGGGGCAAGGGGTTCAGGGGCCTTGAAAAAATTTGATCAAATGGAGATGGAAATCCTTCACCCCTCAAATCCCTGAATCTTTTAAGACCAAACTGGTGGATGGGCTTATGGATTTCAAGCTTACAAAAGTACAAGAAATGGTTCGAGATATGGCCAGGGGTTTTACCGAAAAAAATATCAAACCCATTGCAGCCAAATATGATGAGGAGAAGAGATTTCCCTATGAAAATCTTAAAAAAATGGCAGAACTGGGGCTCATGGGAATGAACATCCCTTCGGATTTTGGAGGATCAGAAGTTGGGGTGGTGGCCTCAAGTCTTGCGATTACTGAGATTGCAAAGGGCTGTGCCTCCCACGCTGTTACAACCTCTGTAACGAACATGGTTGCGGAGGTGATTTACGAGTATGGACAAGAAGAAATTAAAAGGAAACACCTTCCCAAGCTTTGCAATGGGGAATATCCTGCCGGATCTTTTGCCTTGACTGAACCCCATACCGGTTCAGATGCAGCCAATATTCGTACCAAAGCCGTTCGCCATAAAGATACTTATATCCTCAACGGGAGTAAAACTCTGATTACCAGTGGTGAAGCCTCAGGGGTGACTGTGACCTGGGCCGTCACAGACCCAACCGCAAAAAAGGGAAAAGGGATCAGTGCCTTTGTCATTGAAAAAGGATCCCCTGGACTTATCATCGGCAAGGCTGAGGAGAAGATGGGCCACCGGGCTTCTCAGACCAATGAATTGATCTTCGATCAATGCACCATTCCAGCCAATTGCCTCCTTGGAAGAGAAGGAGAAGGTTTTAAAATTGCCATGATGGAGTTGGATGGAGGAAGGATTGGGATTGGATCACTGGCAGTAGGAGTGGGATTTGCCGCTATTGATTTTGCAACAGGCTATACAAAAGAGAGAGAGGCCTTTGGTAAGCCCCTTTCCAGTTTTGAGGCCATCCAATGGATGATCGCTGACTCCTATACGGCACTGGAAGCCGCTCAATTGTTAGTCTTACGTGCCGCCTACCTCAAAGAAACCCATCAACCCTTTACCAAGGAAGCCTCTATGGCAAAGCTTTTTGCCACTGAGACGGCAAAGAAGGTGGCCCTTCAGGCTGTTCAGATGTTAGGGGGATACGGCTATACCCGAGATTATCCGGTTGAACGTTATCTCAGGGATGTCATTGGAACCACCCTCTATGAAGGAACCTCAGAGGTTCAGCGGATCGTGATTGCGAGAGAAATATTGAAACCATGAAATCTTAAATCAATGATGATCACCCGGTGATAAGTTTATACTTTGGGTTTATCTTTCAGAGGAACTGATAAAGATGGAAAATATAGAAATGAACTTTGCTGAAAAATTTGAACTCTACGGTTGTTTCCAATGTGGGAAATGTACAGGAGGATGTCCGGTCTCTCTGAAATCAAAGCTCAACATTCGTCGACTAATGATGGAGGGAATCTTGGGAAGAATCTCTGAAAAGATTTCAGAACGAGAAGAATTATGGGATTGTACCACCTGTAAAACCTGTACGCTTCGGTGTCCTCGTGGATTAAAACCTATGGACCTCATCATCGGGATGAGGGGAAACCTGGTGGAAGAAGGCCATATCCCCAAAACGATCATCGATGCCCTCGAAAGTGTGTATAAACAAGGAAACCCATGGGGAAAGCAGAGGAATAAAAGAACAGAATGGTTGAAAACCCTTTCTGAAGAGGTAAGCATTAAAGATTATTCGAAAGGGGATCGAGCAGAGTACCTTTACTTTGTTGGATGCACCCCCTCCTTTGATCCTCGAATTCAAGAGGTAGCCAAGGCCTTGGTTTCTGTAATGAAAAAGGCAGAGGTTGATTTTGGCATTCTTGGAAATGAAGAGCAATGTTGTGGAAATGAGATTCGAAGGATGGGAGAGGCAGGTCTATTTGAGGAGTTGGTAGATGGGAACATGCAATGCTTTGAGTCTCACCAAATTGAAAGAATCATCGCCATGTGTCCTCATGGATTCAATGCCCTGAAGAATGAATACCCCCAAGGAAAGTTTGAGGTTTCCCACACCACACAGGTTTTAGCCAAATCTCTCGAAGAGGGCAAGCTTTCCCTGCGAAAGGAAATCAAAAAGGTGGTCACCTATCATGATCCCTGTTTCTTAGGGAAGCAGAATCAGGTATTTGATGAACCGAGGATGTTGCTCTCCGCCATCCCTGGTCTCACCTTTAAGGAATTGGATCGTTCACGAGAGAGAAGCCTCTGCTGTGAAGGAGGAGGAGGTAGGATGTGGGTAGAATCCTCCTCTGAATCAGGCCAACGTCTTGCTGAGATTCGGATACAGGATGCGGTTGAATTAGGGGCTGAGATCATTGCGACCTCGTGTCCCTTCTGCGTCTTGACCTTGGAAGATGCGGTGAAGACTTCTGGAAATGAAGAGAAGATTATCGTAAAGGATGTCATGGAATTATTGGCAGACTCCATGGAATAAAGGTCAATCGTAAAAAGAATAATACGATGAGATGAGGAGGAGGATGAATGAACCTGATCGTCTGTATTAAAAGAGTTCCAGAAACCGCAGATGCAGATGTCTCAATTGATAAATCAGGTAAAGACATCGATAAAAGCGGACTCGCTTTCGACCTCAACGAATGGGACAGTTATGCCATCGAAGAGGCGATTCGACTGAAAGAGAAGATGGGAGGAACGGTCACGGTCCTCTCCATCGGAGGGGAGGATTCAAACGAATCCCTAAGGAAATGTTTGGCCATGGGCGCAGATGAGGCCATGCGGTTGACCGATCCTGCTTTTGATGGTTCGGATGGGTTGGCCAGGGCAAAGATTCTTGCCGAGGCTATCCGAAAGATCCCTTACGACCTGATCTTGACAGGAACACAGGCTGAAGATGATGGGTATGGGCAAGTGGGAGCCGCTTTGGCCGAACTTCTTGGAATCCCCCATGCAACTCTCATTACCCGTCTCGAAGTTCAAGAGAAGAAGGTAAAGGTCCACCGGGAACTTGAAGGAGGGTTAGAAGAAGTTTGTGAAATGGACCTGCCTGCTGTTCTGACCATCCAGACAGGAATCAACGAACCCCGATATGTATCCATCATGGGGATTCGAAAGGTAGCCAAAAAGGAGATTAAAACCCTTAATGCCTCTGATCTCAGTTTAAAGGCAGAGGAAGTCGGGTTTGCGGGCTCCGACATCCGATTAGAAAAGGTCTACCTCCCTCCAACTGGGGAAGGAGCGGAGATATTGGAAGGAAAACCCGAAGAGATTGCAGTGAAGGTTTTTGAGATTTTAAAGGATAAAGGAGGGCTCGCCTGATGAAAGAGATCCTGGTGATTGCAGAACATCGACGTAAAGAGATGAGGGATGTAACCTGGGAAATGCTTTCCAAAGCAAGGCAGTTGGCAGAGGGTATGGATGGAAAAATCGGAGTAGCCCTTTTAGGCCATGGGATAAATTCATTGGCGGAGGATCTCAGATCGAAGGCCCACCAGGTTTTTCTTATCGAGGATCCACGTCTTGAGGTTTATAATGCTGAAACTTATCAGAGAGTACTGACTCAGCTTATTATTGAAAGAAAACCCTTTCTCACCTTGATTGGGCATACAGCCATGGGAATGGACTTTGCCCCCAGTCTTGCAGTCCATCTAAAAATGCCCCTGGCGACTGATTGCATTGGAATCGACCTATCGGGAGAGACCTTCTCCCTGACCCGACAGCTCTATGGAGGAAAAGTAAATGCCACCGTCTCTTTTTCAAAAAATGGTCCCTATATGGTGACGGTCCGTTCAGGGGCCTTCCCTGTGATGGAAAAAGATTCGATTTCAGGGGAAGTGATTTCTTACCCTTCTCCTTTATCAGACGAGGGATTGGCCCGACGTTTTCTCCAGTATGTGGATGCAGTCATAGGAGAGGTGGATATTACCCAGGCTGATATTCTGGTTTCCGTTGGAAGAGGGATCAAGGAGGCCGACAATATCCCCATGGTCAAAGAGTTTGCCGATGCCATTGGAGGGGTTCTGGCCTGCTCTCGTCCAGTCGTGGATAAGAAGTGGTTACCCAAGGAGCGTCAGGTAGGGACATCAGGAAAGACCGTGAAGCCAAAGGTCTACATTGCTATTGGCATCAGCGGAGCATTCCAGCATGTAGCCGGGATGAAAGGCTCAGGAACAGTGATTGCGATTAATAAAGATCCAAAAGCCCCGATTTTTAGTGTAGCAACCTATGGGATTGTTGCAGACCTGTTTAAGATGGTCCCCGTCCTTAAAGAAAAAATAAAAGAGATGAGAAAAAAGTAAGGGTCCAATGGATTTTGAACTCAACGAAGAGCAAAAGGATATCCAGAAAGCAGCAAGGGAATTCATTCAGGGTGAATATGATAAAGAGAAGTTTCTGCAATGGGCTCAGACCCACACCTTTCCAGAGGAGATATGGAAGAAGGCCGGTCAATTAGGTTTTTTAGGAATCCATTTCCCAGAGGAATATGGGGGACAAGGATATGGTCTGATCGAAAATATCCTCATTGTCGAGGAATTCTGTCGGAAAGACTCGAGCGTCGGAATTGCCCTCAGTCTTGTGGACTTCTCTTCAGAGGTGATTCTTCACTTTGGATCTCATGAGCAAAAAAAGCATTTCCTTCCCCCTGTTGCCAGAGGAGAATCCATCTCAGGGGGGGCCTATACTGAACCTAATCATGGGAGTGATATCACCTTCTTGGATACCACCGCTTTAAAACAGGCCAACTCTTTTGTGATCAATGGCACGAAGACGTTTATTACAAATGGAATGCTCGCTGATTTCTTTATAGTTCTCTGCCAGACAGATCCTCTGGCTAAACCCTCCTATCGTGGCCAATGTACGATCCTGGTCGAGAAAGGAACCCCTGGTTTAGAAGCTACTGAGATTACTCCAAAAATGGGAATCCCTATGACCTCAACCGCTGAACTCTCCTTCAATGAAGTAAAGGTCCCTTTAGACCATCTGATAGGAGAAGAAAATAGAGGATTTTACCAGGTTCTTCAATTCTTTGATGAAAGCCGCATCGAAATCGCCGCTCAAGCTTTAGGGATTGCACAGGGGGCCTTTGATCGAGCCCTCGAATATTCGAGGCAGAGGGAGCAATTTGGAAGAAAGCTCTCAGATTTCCAAATCACTCAACATAAATTGGCAGAGATGGCAACAAAGGTTGAGTTAGCCCGTCTGATCACTTATAAGGCAGCATGGAATTTCGATCAGAAGCGAATCGATCCCAAATTGACTTCTATGGCAAAGATGTTTTCAGCCAAAGTCGCCGTTGAAGTAGCCGATGAGGCGATCCAAATCTTTGGAGGATATGGGTATATGAGTGAATATGAAGTGGAACGATTCTACCGGGATGCAAAGATTACAGAGATATATGAAGGGACCAAAGAGATCCAAAAAAATACGATTGCATCAGCCCTGATTGGGAAGCTAAAATAGATGGAAGGAGAAATATAAGGTTTTTGATGAAAGAAGAATTCCAAAAGGTCATCCCAGAGGCCCTCATCATCGGTGCAGGGATTGCAGGAATGCAATGTGCCCTGGATATTGCGGATAAAGGGTTTAAAGTCCATTTGGTGGAAAAGGATCCTTCAATTGGGGGACATATGGCCCAACTGGACAAGACCTTTCCTACTCTGGATTGCTCCGCCTGCATCATCACCCCTAAGATGGTAGAGACGGCAAACCATCCAAACATTCGTCTTCTTACCAGTTCAGAGGTGATTGGAATTAAAGGACAAGCTGGAAATTTTTGGGTTCAGGTAAAGCGGAGACCCACTTATGTGCTCCCTGAAAAATGTACGGGTTGTGGGGATTGCATGGAAGCTTGTGTTTTGAAAAAGGGAGTCCCCTCCGAGTTCAACGAAGGCCTAACAAAACGGAGGGCCATTTACATCCCCTTTCCCCAAGCGGTCCCCCTGAAAGCCACCATCGATCCTCAAAGCTGCCTCCTTCTCAGCAAGGGGAAATGCAAGATGGCCTGTGTGGAGGCATGCAAACCAAAGGCTATCTCTTTTGAACAAAAGGAAGAAATCATCCACATTCAGGTTGGAGCCATTATCGTCGCTACAGGATTTGATCTATTTAATGTAAACCTCAAACCTGAATTGGGTTATCATCTATATCCAAATGTCATTCACGGACTTGAATTGGAAAGGCTTTGTTCTGCCTCAGGTCCGACTCGGGGAGAAATTTTAATCGAAGGCAAAAGGCCCAAGGAAGTCGTATTCATCCACTGTGTGGGATCAAGGGATAGAACCGTTGGTAATGAATACTGCTCAAGGGTATGTTGCATGTACACAGCCAAACAGGCTCATCTCCTCCGAGATAAGATCCCAGATGCCCATATTACCGTTCTATACATGGATGTCAGGGCCTTTGGAAAGGGTTACGAAGAATTTTATGAAAGGGTCCAGAAGGAGAGAATCCTTTACCGCCGTTCCAATCCTTCTGAGGTCTATCGAAAAAATGGAAAATTGGTGATCAGAGGAGAAGACACCCTGACTGGAACTCCTTTTGAATTAGAGGCTGACCTTGTGGTATTGGCAGCAGGGTTAGTCCCTCGAAAGGAAGAGAATCTATTGAAAAAAATATTAGGCCTCGAGTCCTCCTCAGATAAATTTTATGAGGAAGCCCCGGGCCTTGATCCCATTAAATCAAAGGTGGAAGGAATCTTTTTAGCAGGTTGTTGTCAAGGTCCTAAAGATATTCCAGATACGGTAGCCCAGGCAAGCGGGGCAGCCTCCCTGGCCTGTGCATTACTCTCTAAAGGTAAGAAACACGTTCAAACCTTGGAGTGATGGGGAAGCTGAATGAGAATTGGGGTTTATATCTGTCATTGCGGGATCAATATTGCGGCGACGGTCGATGTAGAAAAACTAACAGCCTTTGCCCAAACCCTTCCCTCAGTGTCCATTGCCAGGAACTATCAATATATGTGTTCTGATCCAGGCCAAGATCTTATCAAGAATGATATTAAGAATTTAGGCCTCGATCGGGTCGTTGTGGCGGCTTGCTCTCCAAGAATGCATGAAAATACCTTTCGCAATGCCATCCGATCAGCCGGCCTCAACCCTTACTTCATTGAAATAGCGAACATCCGTGAGCAGTGTTCCTGGGTTCACACGGATAGAGAACAGGCGACTCAAAAGGCATTGGAACTGGTCGCCTCTGCCATCTCTAAGGTTTCTCTCCATGAAGCACTGGAAGAAAATGAGGTTGGAGTCCATCCCTCTGTTCTTGTGA
>JBBIRT010000042.1:0-14717 GCA_037441725.1 Deltaproteobacteria bacterium
TCCATCACACCTCTCCATTCTATATGGCTTAAGATACTTTTTCAGAGATCTCAATTTGTAAGGCTTTAATACCTCACTCATTTGGGGAATCAGGCAGGGATGTTGGAGAAAATTTTATAGCGGAAACCTTAGCTTTTCCCATAGCAACAAGAATTCCTAATACCATGGAAGGCAGTGATTTGTTGGAGGATATAACTTTTACCCACCTTTTTTAAAGTGCTCCGCTTTATAAAATTTTCGGAGATATTCCTGCCTGATTCTAATAGGGTTCCTCACTTCAGTAATGCATTACGTAAGGCTAATGGAATGATTCATAAAGTTGGAACCATAAGGTTCCCCAGTGCCCATAAACATTTTTTTCAAACTCACGGTGAAAAGAGAGGAGGGGTCTCTTCTCATCTTCTGGGACTTGAAATAAGACCCATCCTTCCCGAGATTCACCCACTGTAAGAGACGTTCCTATCAGTTTGGGATGGGGTTGCTCTTTGAGTCTTGGAGTTTCATATTCGGTCTTTCCATCTCCTGAAAAGACAGAAAAAGAACTCTCTTTAATCGAAAATACCTGAGAAGCTCCTCTAAAACCCCTTGCCTTACTTAAAAAACAGATACGAAGCCGGGCAAGGATATATTCCATTCCAAGTTTGGGTGGATCAATGGATACCTCTTGCATCTTAAGAGACTTCCAGGCCTCTTGTCCACGAATCACCTCGAGGAGGGATATCTCAAGATGATAGATTTCCGGGGCAGAATACCGATCACCAAGTTCGATTTTTGTCTTAACGGTCATCCCCAATGGGGCTGGATTTCCTTCGCCACTACCCCGAATCAGACTTGAATTCATTGGTAAATTTCTTCCTCCTTTTAATCTATCCTAAAGGGAGAAAAGCCTATAACCCATTCCCCTATCAAACCCTTCTTTTTATTTTTAGAAAAAGAATTCTCTTTCTGAGAGAGGAGATGGAACTTCTCTAAAATTCAATAATATTCCGCAAAGCCTCTCCTCTTTCCGCATCCTCTATTGCTTCATTGATCTGCTCCAGCCGATACCTCCGAGTAATGAGCTCATCCAGTTTTAAACGACCAACCTGATACAGTTCGATAAGCCGAGGGATATCCAACCTGATCCTGCTTGCTCCCATCGCACTGCCTGTAATCATCCTTCCTCCAACAAATTCAACTGCATCAAATTCAGAGAGATATTCATTCATCCCATGTCCAATGAAAACTTCCATCCCATTTGGGGCTAACATTAAGAAACCCTGACGTTTGGGTTGAATGCCAGCCACTGTAATAAAGAGATAGTCTGCCCCTCTTCCATGGGTCATTTTCTTGACCGCTCCAATTGGATCTCTTTCCTTCTCGATATTGATTCCATGGGTGGCACCGAAGGAGAGAGCGGTCTCTAACTTACTATCAAGAACATCGATGGCAATGATTGGGTGGGCTCCAACAAAAGCCGCGCCCTGGATGGCATTTAGACCTACCCCACCCGTTCCCATCACAATGACGCTACAAAAGGGTTTGACCTTTGCTTTGTTAACCACTGCCCCGAAGCCAGAAATCACCCCACAGCCAAGAAGCGCTGCCTTATCCATGGGCATCTCTTTAGGGATCTTAACCAATCCATCTTCGGGAACGATGGTGTACTCCACAAACCCTGCATAGAGGCCAGCAAACAGGGTTAATTGTTCTCCTTTTTGAGTCCAATAGGGGCCAGGACGCTGAAATTCAAAATGCCAGTTCTCACAATAGTTAGGTAGGCCATTTATACAGTAGTAGCAATGACCACAGCCTGCTCTGACGAGGCAACAGACAACTGGGTCTCCTGGCTGGACATAGGTGACTCCTTCACCCAATTCTTCAACATAACCAGAGACTTCATGCCCACCCAGAGCGGGGAGTCTTCCTCTTCCATGCTCTCCTTTAATGGAATGGATGTCACTGTGACAGATAGCGGCTACAGAAATCCTTACTTTTACTTCACCCTTTCTGGGAGCATCCATTTTTACATCTTCAATGACTAATGGTTTTCCATATTCATAGCATATCGCTGCCTTCATGATTGGCCCCTTCTTTAAATGGTTCCTTATCTTGATTTCAGGAACAACAATCTGTACAGGAACCATTCATACACATAGGATCAAATTGATAGAGTTTGAACCAGACCGGTCTCCATTGATGGAGAAGCACATAGTTGGTGGGTGCATGCTCTCTATGAAAGGTGAGGAGAGGTTCCTTTTCGTCAATCGGTACCTGGAGGACAATCCATCCCTCTCGAGATTCACCTAATGGAATAATGGTACCAATCAATGGGGGTTGTGGCTGGTGTAGCAATGAAGGGAGTTCATATTCCTTCCCACCGTCTGCAGAGACGGCAATGAAATTTTTTTCAACAACCCTATAAACGGAATTGGAATTACCCATCCCTTTTGCCTTACAGAAGTATCCAAATTTTATTCGTGTAAGAAGATATTCATAGCCATCATTTGGCAATTTTTTAGATACTCCTTCGGCCATCATTCGATCTAAAGCCTCCTTTCCCCGAATGATTTCAAGAACGGTAAGTTCAATTCCATACCCTCTCTCAATCATGATCTTCGTCGTCACCCCCACTGGAACAGGATGGTCATGACTGCTTCCTAAGATGGAACTTCTCTTTCTTTGTACCGTGTGTTCTTCCATTTTATTCCCTTTCTATATAAAGTTCCTCTACCTTTTCTGGTAGAGGTATTCCCTTTTCGTCCCAGCCCATCAGGGCATAGTAATATCTTTTTGCTCTTTCCATCTTAGCTGGATCAAGGGCCTTATCAGAAAGGATTCCATCGGTTTTAGGTTGAAAATAACGGTCAGGCAGTCTATCATCAGAAGCGGTTAACCCTTCTCTAAGATTAAATAATCTGGCCATGGTCAAGATTCGCTCTGCAATTCTCATCAGCTCGAATTCACTGGTCTCCCAACCCGTGATATCTGCTGTAAGATGGACAAGTTTCTTATAATCCGCAAGGGCTAAGGCAAGGTGGCAGAGGAGGAAACTGTCGAGCAGGACCTGTCTGAAATGTTCTATCCTAAAAGCAGCCACCTTCCGGGCACTGATGTCGTCGACCGATAAAGGACTATGAAATCCAAGACGGTTCATGTTTCTCATCCCCATATCGAAGGCAAAGGCATGATCATGAACATTACAGCAATGATCTGCACCGTGAGGATTGATCATAAACCCAAGACCAAAGCCCGCCATGATCCTGGGCTCATGTTGCCCTGGTTCTACTCCTTTCACATGCATCGCAAATTTATCGGATCCTCTTCCTATGATTTTAGACAATCTTGACGTGCCTTCGGCCAAGAGATTGCCAAAACCCTTTCGCCTTGCGATCAATTCAATACAATGGAGCATGGCTTCTTCATTTCCAAATCTCAGTTCGATACCATCGGTCTCTTTCAAACCCAATAACCCTTTCTCAAAACATTCCATGGCAAAGGCAATGGTTCCTCCTGTTGAAATTGTATCCAAGGAATAGGCATTACAGAGTTCATTCCCTTTCATAATGGCCTTTAGATTATCAATCCCACAGTTACTGCCCAAGGAAGATAAGGTTTCATATTCTGGCCCGCCATAGGACGGATCCACAGGATAGGGTTCATCGAATCTTACTTTTTTCTTGCATCGGATTGGACAAGAGAAGCAGGCGTCCATCCCTATCCTGAAATGTTCCTTCATCACTCCAGCATGTATCTTTTTTGCTCCAGGAAACAGTCCGTCACGCCAATTGCGGACTGGGAGATTCCCCATCTCTTCAAAGGCTTCGACCTGTGGACCGCCTGTTCCGTATTCAGTCAGCTCTCTGCCCAACCAGTGAGTGGTCAAGTGATCCATGACCCATCGATTAAAACTTCTTATCCCCTCTACATTGGCGATGGAGGTTGATTGATGGCCTCTTACCGCTATGGCTTTAATTCTTTTTGAACCCATGACAGCCCCAAGACCGCCCCTGCCAGCAGCATCATAGAGACCATTCATGATACAGGCATAACGGACCATGTTTTCTCCGGCTGGCCCAATCATAGCTACCCGTATTTTTTCGTCTCCTAATTCTGACCTAATCTCCTCCTGCGTTTCCTTTGTATTCTTTCCCCAGAGATGGATGGCCTCTTTTAGGGTGACCTCTTCATCATTGATCCAGAGGTAGACCGGATGATCTGACCTCCCTTCAATCACCAGGCTATCATAACCTGCCTTCTTCAACTCAGCGCCCCAGAACTCCCCAACCTGGGACCAGGCTATTCCGCCACTCAAAGGAGATTTCGCCCCTATCCCATTTCGACCATTTCCGATCACTGATGTTCCCACCATGGGTCCTAAGGCAAAGATCAGTTTGTTTTCAGGACCGAGGGGATCAACCCCCTGTCTTAATTCTTTAAGTAGAAAATAGGAGATAAAGCCAGAGCCTCCCAGATATTTACGGCAGAAGGCATGATCAATTTTTTCTGTAGAAATTCTTTTTTCAGAGAGATTCACCCTAAGAATCTTACCATGATACCCTCCGGGCAGTTCTTTACTCATTCAGATTCTCCTCCTTTAGGTCCTTCCATCCTCCTTAAACCCATTCGCAAACCCAGCGTCCTGTAATCTGACGGTTATCCATAGCCTCAGCCACCTGATTAATCTCTTCCACCTTGAATCTTCTGGTAATCAGCTTATCCAATTTGAGTTCTCCTCTTACAGCCATATCAGCAAAGACAGGAATATCCCGATGGGTATCAATCAGACCATAGATCGCCCCCCTTAAGGTAATGCAATGAAGAGGGGTAAAAGTAATGGGTAGGTCTGCCTTCAATGTCTCCCCAGGTCTTGAAACTCCAATTTGAATCAATTTCCCCCAAGGCCCTAAT
Organism: Deltaproteobacteria bacterium; assembly: GCA_037441725.1. Classification (GTDB taxonomy): domain Bacteria; phylum Desulfobacterota; class BSN033; order BSN033; family UBA1163; genus JBBIRT01. The sequence goes on from JBBIRT010000042.1 coordinate 4,891, forward strand.
GACCAATAGGCCTGGGCAAATGCACCAATATCTCCAGCCGCTTCAAACACAAACTTTGCCCCTGTTCCCGTAAGTCTTTTGATAATAGGGACTGGATCTTCTTTACTGTTGTCAATAAAATGAGTTACTCCAAATTCTCTTGCAATGGCTTCCTTACTTCCTTCGAGATCAACACCAATGATAGGATTGGCACCCCTTGACTTCACCCCTTGGACTACATTGAGTCCCACCCCTCCCATTCCCCATATGGCCACAGAGTCTCCAGGTTTGATATCCGCTGCATTATAGGCAGAGGCAAACCCAGTGGGCATGCAACAGCCTAAGAAACAGGCCTGGTCTAAAGGGAGGTCTTCCCTGACCTTAATGGCTCCTTTTTCCGGCACCACCATATATTCAGCAAACCCGGAGATAAATATCTCATGGAAGCAAGGGTTCCCTTTGGAGTCCTTCAGTCTTGAGGTTCCATCTAACAGTCCCCCTGTTCCATGCAATCGATTGCTCTCAATGCAGAGAAAACCCCGACCACTTCGACATTCCTCACACGCTCCGCATGGAATCATCCAGGTGGGGACCACATGGTCCCCCTTTTTTAAAGTGGTCACTCCTGGTCCAACTTCCACAACCACACCAGATGCTTCGTGCCCAAGGACCAGTGGCAAAGGAAATGTGGGGAAACTCCCTTTCATGAAGTGCAGGTCTGAATGGCAAAAACCTGTATAATAAGTTTTGACCAAAACCTCTTTCTCCTTTGGGGGTGTTAATTCAACCTCTTCAATGGTGGCAGGTTTATTGAATTCTCTTAGGACAGCCGCTTTCATTTTCATAAGAAATCCTCCTCGTATCCTATTTTTGAGTTATGATTAGATGACTCCTCTTAGACGGGGATCCAAGGCATCTCTCAGCCCATCCCCAAACATATTGAATGCAAAGACTACAATCATGACAGCAAACCCTGGGGCGAAAGATAGGAGAGGGTAGCTTGTAAGGTAACGGTATCCATCATAGACCATTGCTCCCCATGCCGCTGCAGGTGGAGATATCCCAAGACCTATAAAGCTTAGACTGGCCTCAAGTAAAATGGCTCCTCCGATGGTTAGGGTTGCCTGAACAATGATTGAAGAGAGGCAGTTTGGTAGTATATGACGGAGCATAATTCTTAATTTATTTGCTCCCATGGCTCTTGCAGCCAGTACATATTCATTTTCTCTCACTGAAAGGGTTTGTCCACATACCAATCTTGCATAGGTAGACATAAGGCTAAGCCCAACCGCTATCATCACATTCTTCACCCCTGTGCCGATTAAGGCTGCCAGGACCAGGGCAAATAACAAGGGGGGGACAGCCATGAGGGCATCGATAAAACGCATGATCAATGCATAGACCCAACCTCCAAAGAAACCTGCAATCAAACCTAAGATGGTCCCCACCAAGGCTCCTATCCCGACACTGACAATCCCAACGGCAAGGGTGATACGTGCACCGTAAATCAATCGGCTTAATGTGTCCCTCCCTAAAGAGTCCGTTCCCAATAAATGCTTTGAACTGGGTTTAGAGAGGGCATGGCGAAGATCTTGATGATAGGTATCGTATGGGGCAAACAAAGGACCGAAGGCAGAGGTAAAGAGAAACAAGAGCATGGCCATTACTCCCAGGGTGACAGGGGTTCGGCTAAATAAGACTCGGATAAAACGGCGAACCCCATCGTGTTTAAGGAATGATGAGGTGAAAGAGGGAGTCTCATTATTCATATCGAATCCTTGGATCAAGCCAACCATAGAGCAGATCAACGATTAAATTGATAAGGACGACAATCATTGCCACTATGAGGATGATTCCCTGAATGACAGGATAATCCTGCGCTACTGCACTATCCACAGCCAACCGACCAATGCCAGGGATATTGAAAACAATTTCAATGACGACCGATCCTCCAACCACATATCGAAGAATGATTCCCATAATCGTAATCACAGGGATAAGGGCATTTTTTATTGCATGTCGCGTGATGATTAAACCTTCCTTCAGACCTTTAGCCCATGCTGTCCGAATATAATCCTGACAGATCACTTCGAGCATGCTCGATCGTGTCTGACGAGCAATTGAGGCAATAGGAAAAACCGCAAGACACATGATGGGCATGAGGGATTGTTTGGTGCTTAACCAGAGATTATTAAAGGGAGAGGTATAACCGAAGATAGGGAGAATCTTGAGATGGATCCCAAATAGGTAGATCAGGAGGGCGGCAAACCAGAACGGGGGTGCAGCCACTCCTAAATTGGCCAAGAAGGTGACAAGGGAATCGATCCACCGACCCCGTCTGATGGCACTGAATATTCCCAATACCAGTCCAATGATTGCCCCAAAGAAAAAGGCAAAAAGACCGAGGTGGAGTGTAATAGGCAATCGGCGGAAGATCTCACGTTTTACATCATCCCGGTGGATGATGGAGGTTCCAAAATCCCCCCTGAGAAATTGTCCTAACCAGTTTACATATTGGTGAAGAAGGGGTTTGTCTTAGCCGAATTCATGACGGAGTTGAGTAATGCTTTCCTGCGAGGTCTGAGCTAATTCATCCCCAGTGATCAGCATCAGGATAGGGTCACCAGGGAGCAAACGCATTACAAAGAAGATCACCAGACTAAGGATGAAGATGAGGAGAACTGCATGGGACAAACGACGAAGAATATAGGTGGTCATATTCCGATTAATTCCATCCCTTTGGATTCTGTGATGTCCAATAAGATTCACCCCGACCCTTCTGACATAGGAAAGGCCGGGGTGAAAAATTCCATTCTAAAAACAGGAGCTTGATTATTTACTGAACCAGGCTTCACCAGGAGTCCACCATGGCCAAGATACCCACCGCATATGGCCGGTATCATTCACATTGGGTTTGGAAATGTAATTCCGGGTATGCATATAAGTGGGGATCACAGTCAAATCCTCTAAGATCAATTGATTGAGTTTTTGAGTTCTTTTAGCTTCTGGCGTAGGGGTGACTTTCGCTTCGGCAAAGAGTTGTGGGAGGGCCTCTGGCCTTTTTATGCTGACAAATGCCTCAGCACCATAAAAATAGAATCCAATCAGATGAGAATAACTTGCAAAGAATCCCCAGGGTTGCATCAGGAGACCCCGCCAGCCTTTTGTTTGATATTCCCGATATCGGCTCATTTCTGGGAACTCCACTTCTGTCTGAATGCCAACCTCGGTCAAGAAACGCTGGATGGCCACAGCCGCATCCCTGTCCACCACCACAGGCATGACAATCAGTTTTGTCTTGAAGCCTCCTGAGTAACCAGCCTTGGCTAAGAGCTCCTTGGCTTTGACTGGATCGTATTTTAAAGGAGGTTGATCTTTTAAATAGGCAGACTGTTCTGGAAAAGCAGGTTGATTGGCGGGCTGCCAGTAACCAAAACCACGAGCCTTGGCAATCCCCTCTCGATCGATTGCATAAGAGACGGCCTCACGAACCAGTTTATTAGCAAAGGGAGAGTCCGCATTTACGCTATCAGGCATCAACATCACAATCCCATTATTGGCAAAGATATCCTTAAATCCTTTTGATTTTAGTTCTGCTATTAATTCCCCCCCATCCATTCCAAACATATCTATTTCTCCAGCAAGTAAGGCTGCCTTTATGGTTTGAAGGTCTCTCATATAACGAATCTCAACCCCATCCAAATAGGGTTTCCCCTTATCCCAGTAATCTTTAAATTTTTTATATTTTGTAGCGACATCACGCTCATAGCTAACAAACTCAAAAGGCCCTGTTCCAACTGGATGAAACCTTGCCCAATCAATACCATTTTTCTTCAATGCAGTTGGAGAGATGATCGAACCCAAGGTGCCTGATAAGGCTACAAATATTCTGTTGTCATATTCCTTCAAATTGATTCTCACGGTATAATTGTCTAATGCCTCCACTGAAGACCATGTCATGGTATGGCCCATTTTAGCATCCAATTCAGATTGAAGAGTAAATCTTACCGCCTCAGCATTTAATTCTGTACCATCATGGAATTTGACCCCTTTTCGAATATTGAAGGTGATAGATTTTTGGTCAGGTGCCACCTTCCAGCTTTCTGCTAAACAGGGGAACATATTTCCCTGTCGATCCATTCGGACCAATGGCTCTAAAGCAGGGATGGCTGAACAGATGGAGACACCAATAATTTCCCAGGGCACACCAATAGGAGATCCAGGAGGGATGTCTACGACCCTTAAGACCCCACCATATTGGCGGCTGCTGGTTTCAGCAGGGATCGCTGTGCCTCCTGCCTTAATAAACGAAAAAACCATCATAAAAATCAAAAACCACTTCAATCCCCTCTTCGTCATTGTATCGTTCCTCCTTTCAAAGATTTCTCTATGCGAGCTTTAAAAAAGGGTGTAAGCTTACATTCGCAGGATTTGGAACCTTACCCCCCCCAGCTTTTCAAGGACGTTTTCAGAACTCTCTATGTGATTAAAAATAGATTTTATATTTAGCCTTATTTGTTTTTTCTGGAAAGATGTAAGTCAATTCTATTTTTAAGCTATGATAAGAAAGGAATCTATGCCTTGTCAAGCTACCTCCACTCATCTATAGGGAAACTCCCGATCAGATGAAAATCGCCAGCTTGCCAGAAATCATTTGTCCTTCCTCCTACGACCAGGACACTGATCTCCTCAGGACTTCGATATCGGTTGATTAGGGTATCATCCGGTTGCTTCAACCATGTGGCATATGGTTCCATTCCCTTTTGACCCATGGGCAGGCTGAAACCATTCACCAGATGGTATTGCCAAAATTCCCTTAGAGGGAGCAGGGTTTTTTCATAGACATACTGGCTAACATCTTCTTTGGTGGGAAACCCTTCATTTACCAAGTCGTTTGCAACGATCGGATCCAATAGAAGACTCATCCCACTTTTATAAGCCCCTGAGGGTAAGATTCTGCCTGCCATATTTAGAATGGAATCAATCTTTGCTTTCTCATAAGTATCTTTCCAATGAAAGAGCGTATATCCATGGAATATACTCACAGAGCTTTCATCGGGTTTATAACCCAATTGGACATGGAAGGGTTTCCAGCCTTTGGGCAGAAACTCCTCATTTTCAGCAAAGGTGATATGGCTGTAGTTCGTGACATTTCCCTGAGAACCCCAGTAGGTTTTATTGGGAATCCCTCCAGCCCCTAAATTGATTGAAATCAATGTGGCCACCCGACCAATCACTGCGTTGGCTCGATTCATTGGGCTGAGGGCACCTGTTCCTGAATTCATTCCAATTTCTTTTCGAATCGGTCCGTTGATTACAATCATCCTGGCAAAGGACTGTGTAGAGGTTGCGATGGCAGGGACTCCAGAGGCGGCCAGTGCTAAGATAACGGGCATGTATTCAGGTTTTGCTCCTGCCATGACGGCATTGGCTGCTACCTGTTCAACAGTAAAGGTACAGGCTTCATAACCCGATCGTAACTCTCCGACGACCTCATCTGGTTCATGGCTCGTCCCTTTAAGCATGGCCTCAACCCTTTCCTCTGTGGGAAGAACGATGGGCAAATAATCTGTCCAATTGCTATCCATAAAAAGTTGATGGAGATTTTCCTCAGTATCAGGACCGATGAGCCTCGGCTCAGAAATATCTATTGATCCAGAACGTTTATCCTCCTCCGTTAATGGTCGGGTTAAAGCCTCCACCATCTCTTCGATAATGGGTTTCCCAGTAATTGGGTCGTTGCCTTTAATGTAGTCCTGACATTTTGAAGCCGGTACCCGAGAAATGGGATGGGGAACGATAACAAATCTGTGGTTTGGCATACCCACCATTTCTGCATACATCTTTCCCAGACCTGCAAATACTTCAGCCTCAATGGGAGCAGTAGGGATTCCCATTTTTTCTAATGTGGTGCAATGCACGACGACCGCCGGCGCACAGGTACTTCAATGCCCGGTCCCGAGGATCATTCCGTGGCCTTTTTCTTTTATCTCATCCCATAACTGAGGATCAGCCTCTCCATAGGGTCCAGCCTTTTCTCTTCGGATGAAGGTTGTATTCGGATATCTTTCTGAGAGGATTTTCTGAAGTTCTTCAGTAAATTGCTGGGTATAAGGCCATCGGATATCAACAATATAGATGGTCTTCCCATCAATGGAGTCCAAACGCGAAGCCATGGGAATCAACCGCCTTGGCGGGAGTTGACCCCTTGGATTGACCACCGTGATCATGATCCATTTCCTCCTTCTCTTTATGGATTCTCTAACCCTAAATAGGACACTCTTATTTACACCCCTTCCACCTTTTTAGTCACATGGGAGACCCTAAAGTACGACATAGCGAACGTATATCCAGGGAATCCACCAGCGACAAAGAGGGCAATGTCATGGGGTGAGATGACCACTGGAACTTTCTCTCCTGATTGAAGGGCTTCCTGAAATATTGGCAAGCGGTCAGAAGGGATCAAATCGTATCGAAGGATATCCCCAGCCCGACTAGCATCGATTCTGTCTTCAAGGCCTTTTACCTCTTGGGGGGTGAGGTTTTCATAGGGAATACATGTTTTTTCGTATAGATATTTTTGGAGACTCTCTCGATTGTAGCCCAGTCGATTTAACTCCAAAGCAAGCTCAGGATGAATCACAAAGATAAATCGGCTCGGATGAGCCATGGGATTGGCTTGGCCACGTTTGAACAATCCAAAGATCCTTCGGTTTCCACTGATCAGGCTGGTCATTCGATCAAGGATCGACTGTGCACTCCATATCTCCACAGCCCCCCCTCCTAAAATGGTCAGTCCTGAAGTGTAACCTCCAATGGTTGACACAGTGACCGCACTTTCTTCCTTTTTATAACCGAGACTTACGTGATAGGGTTCCCAGGGTGACTGTTCTTCGTTTTCTGCAAAGGTAAAAAAGGTATGGGAAGACAATCGTCCAATCAATGCCATATCATTTTCTCCTGGCCAGAGGTGGCCAAGATTGATCAGACTCAATCGGATGGCATGGCCAATGGTGTTGTTAGCACGCCACCCATGTCCAATTAAACCGATCCCTGAATTCATATCTATCTCTTTTGCAATAGGTCCATTCACAATAATGGCAGGAAGGAATGAGCCTGAAGAGGTGGTCATGTGGAGTAAATCGAAATCCTGATCTAAGAAACCTTCCAGGGCTGCAATGATCACGGGTAAATACTCAGGCTTAGCTCCTGCCATCACTGAGTTGATGGCAATCTTTTCTATGGTCGCTATTCCGTTTTTCGGGATCACCGTTCCGATGATCTCTTGGGGAGATCGATGGGTTCCGGTTAGCATCCAATCGACCCGTTCTTTAGTGGGAGGGATTAAGGGTAGACCACTTCCCCAATGCTGGTCAATGAAGAGTTGATTAAATTTTTCAAGAGCGAGCTCATAGCTTTCAGCCTCAATCTTAATGGTTTCGGTTGGTTTTAAATATTTTTGTTTGGGTCTCTCCTCCTCTTCAGAGAGGGGACGGGTGAGGCCGGAGATCAGTTGATCTATAGCGCTCAGGGCAATGGGTTCGATCTCTTTCGTATTGATTCTTCTGGCATAATATTCTCTTCCCGGAAGAATGGCCAGGCGTAGCCCTGGCATTCCATTGTCCTCAGCCGATGATTGGGCATCGCAAACAAAGACATCAGGAACGACATAAACCACAGGCTTTCCCAATTTTTCTAATCTTATGGCACCGGACACGCCGGACCACGTGCAGGATCCTCAGTCTCCTACTCCATAAAGAAAGACATCACATTCTTTAGCGAGCCTTTCGGCCATGCTCTCACCCAGATCAAAAGGACCTTTATATCTGAGGATGGATGCAGAGGGAACTCTCTCTTTGATGGCCTTTTCGACTACATCCCAGAAATGATCCCCTCCCTGTTTCCCAACCCAATAAATTCCGATTCTCTTTCCAGCTAAGTCTTTCAATCGAGGGGAGATCCCCAAATAGGGTAAAGGGGCAATCTCCCCCCTTGGATTGAGAACTTCAAGAGCGATTGAAGTTTTACTGCTCAATTTATCTTCAGAGGGATTTTCAATTCTATTTTCCATATCTTTTCCTTGCTCCTTCTTTTCTAATCCTTAGTTCTATGAAGATGTATGGTAATTGACCGACCTTTAACCCTTTATGGATAAAGGTTTTCTACTTTCTCTTTATGGGAAGAGGAATAAGGATAATCGCTTGGTTACTTGCTTAACCAGATTTTTTCTGGAGTATAGACCGTCCCTGCCTCCCATTCAAAATAACCTGTGTCATGGACATTGGGTTGAAGAATACGAAATTCAGAAACATAATAGATTGGAATAACCGTAATATCCTCAATCATCATTCTGGTCAGCTCTTCCATCCTACTTTTATCAGGCGATAGGGTTTTTAGGGATTCATCAATCTTTTTTACAAAGCCTTCGGGTCGTTTTAAACTGGGAAGATGCCCGGTGATTGTGTGCCAGTAAAAATTGTAAGTGATATTTGTAGTGGCAAGAATACGCACCGCTTGGGCTAAGAAGCCATTCTGCCATCCTTTCCACCGATATTCCGTATATTTCCCCCCGTCCGGAAATTCCAGCTCTGCCTTGATTCCAACTTCGCTCAGGAAGCGTTGAACGGCCACCATGGAGTCTCGATCCACTAAAGCAGGCATTACCATTAATTTTATTTCGAAACCATTGGGATAACCTGCTTCGATAAGAAGTTGTTTGGCCCTTTGAGGATCATATCTTCCAAATTCCGTTTCCTTGAGGTAACCAGGTTTCCCTGGAGGTGGAATTTGATTGGCTGGTAACCAGAAGCCGAAACCTCTTGCTTTGGCAATGGCCTCTCGGTTAATGGCATAAGAAACTGCCTCTCTCACTTTCTTATTGGATAATGGAGAATTCGGATTATTACTATCTGGGACTAATGAGACACTCCCTGTATACATGCTTAACATATTAAATCCCATGGTTTTAAGGATGGCGGCTTGTTCTCCTGAGGTTACAGCTAAGACATGGATTCTCTCCTGGCCACTGGCTCGCATGGCTGATTGTTGGGTCATAGGGTCCCTGATGAATAGAAATTCGATCCCATCAAGATAGGGTTTGCCTTTCTGCCAGTATCCATCCCACCTTTTAAATGCCAACTTATTGCCACGCTCGTAACTGACAAACTTAAAGGGTCCAGTTCCAACAGGGTTCCACATGGCCCACTCTTTTCCTTTATTTTTATAGGCAGTGGGTGAAACAGGGCTGGTGACAGACCCTGCAAGAAGGTTAAGCATGTTGTTCTGATATTGATCCACATTGATTTGAACTGTGTAATGATCAACGACATCAATACTTTTAAACCCTTTGACCACCTTAGCCGCTATGGCCTGATCTAAGCACCATTTCACAGCCTCTGCATTCAAATCTGTTCCATCGTGAAACTTCACCCCTTTCCGGAGAAAGAGAGTAATCGTATTCCTGGTTTGATCGATTTTCCACTCGGTGGCAAGCCAGGGGTGATAATTCCCATTGATATCCTCACGGAGAAGACTTTCAACAGCAGGTCTCATTAAATTGCTATCAATCCCCCTAACCTCCCAAGGAGCACCAATGGGTTGAGCTCCCTCTGAAAGATCAACAATCTTCAATACTCCTCCATATTGCGGCGTGGTCCCTCCATGGGCTGGGTGAAGGCCGAATAAAAAGATCGCCATGAATATCAGAATCAAAACAACCCGAGCATGATTAAAAACCTTTAGCCTTTCCATCGTTGATCCTCCTTTCTCTTCAGCCTCTTCAGTGATGAGGGCAACTCTATTTAAAAACAGAATCGATTATCTTCAAACCCTTGACCCATTGAACCCTT
>JBBIRT010000042.1:14744-16127 GCA_037441725.1 Deltaproteobacteria bacterium
GGTTTGACTTCTTCGACCAGGACTGCCTCTTCTTTTCTTATCTGGAAAATACGTTGTGGATAACCTACTGCCAAGCCATTCACAACATCATAAGTAGCATCCATCCCTTTGAAGCCTTTCTGATTGATTGCATAATCTCTTATCTTGATTCGTTCCTCTTTAAGTTTAGCCGGATCACCCGTGACCCCTGTATTCTCTATGGCCGCTTTGATCATGTAAATCATATCATAAGTGATCGTGGTAAGACCACCCCAGGCTTTTCCCCCATGGGCATCCCGATATTCTTTGCTATACTTGGCAAAGACAGGGGTGGGAGAATAAGTGGGAGAGGTAGCACTATAGACCCCTTCATGGTACCCTTTTGCTTCTGCTAAGAATTCTGGACCAACAAATCCAGCCTGGATATAGATATATCTTGGATTCACTCCTCGGCTCACAAGCCCCTTAACTAATTTGGCCGCAACAGGTCCTGTGGCTCCTATCGTAAAGGCATTTGCTCCTGTCCCTAAGGCCCTCACAACGATAGAGGTATAGTCTGCCATTCCGCTTGGGGCCTCAATGATTCCATTCGTTTTCACTCCAAGTTTTTCAAAAGTCTTTTGAAAACCAACACTCAATGTATGGATCATGGGGTAGATAGGTTCTTCGATGCCGACCACTGATTTAATCCCTGGTTCGTGCTTGTACCATAGTTCCATCTGGTATTTTACGCTCTCTTCGGTCGGGGCTAGGGAATAGATGGTCCAAGGGAAAAACTGCTTAGCGACATCTGTGGTACACGTCCCTGAGAAGGCAAATATTCCTGCTCTTACCGCAAGAGGCATGCAGGCTCTCATCTCCATGTCATTGAGTGGACCATGGGTACAGAGGGCACCCATGTCAATAGCCTTGGCCATGGCAGCAGTTGCCTTGGTGGGGTCTAAGGCTGAATCTAAGAACTCGGTTACCAGAGGCCTTCCAGCAATACCCCCAGCGGCATTGATTTCAGCGATTAATCTCTCAGTTAGCCATACATGGGGTTGGCAGATACCAGCCATGGGGCCACTGAGGAAATAGATAGTAGGGATGCGCCATTCTTTGACCACCACCTTCGATTGTGAATGGGCAGTTACGGTCATCAAAAGAATCAATATTACTAAAATTAAAGAGTAACTAATAAATATCTTTCTTTTTTTCATATCCCTTCTCCTTTCTTTTAGGTTTGAAATGGTTTATTTAAAAATTTTTATCTCCTATCCCCTCTCCCGATTGAATTGTCTTAAAAATATTTTCCAATCACCTCCTCTTAATTGATTTTTAAGAAAGATCATCTTTTCCCCTTCCCAGAGGCTTGCGGGAGGAAAGTCCTAACCCAGCTAGATAGGGTCCTTGTGATCTTTCGAT
>JBBIRT010000042.1:16184-24092 GCA_037441725.1 Deltaproteobacteria bacterium
TAGAAAAGGCTTTTAAAGACTCAGGCAGGACCTGAGTCACCCCCCATAGGACAGGTGCAGCAATCATGATTCCCCACATGGTATACATCCCCCCAAAGATGACAATGGTCATTCCATAGAGGATTAAGGGGAAACCAAAGGCTTCATGAAAGACACCACAAAAGGTGTTTGCATAAAGAACACCAGCCAGGGCCCCAATGGCTGAAGAAATCAGTTGAAGTTGAATACTCAATTTTGTGGTATGAATCCCTAAGGTAGCAGCTACGTGCTTATCAAAAAAGACAGCATCAAGAGCCCTGCCGATATATGAGTGATCCAGACGATAGACACAGAACCCCACCAAGAGAACAAACCCATAAGTAATGCCCAGTAGAATAACAGGGGGTAAAGGAGGAATTCCAAATAGGCCATGGCGCCCCCCAAGGATCTGGGTATTCCTGGCTGCTGTTTGAACAATAAAGAAAAGGGCCATGGTGGCAATGAGCATGGGAAAGCCACCCAGTGCAGCCAGTTTAAATGCAGGGATCAGGGAGACAAGGATGCAGAAAGCGATCGCTCCAACCAGGGTTAACCAGAATGGCCAACCCCAGTGAATCGAAGTGTAGGTGGCAAAATAGGCACCTAAACACATGGAATAGAAGGGACCAAAATAGGGTTGATTCGCCCGGAAGGGTAAATAGATGGCCCAGGCCAGAAGAATATAGACTGCAGAGAATTCAAGGAAGAAGAATTGGAATTGGCTCACCTTGTTTTATCCTCTCTTAAGGACTAATGCTGTTCACCAAATAATCCCTCTGGTTTGAACAATAAAATGATCACCACCACAGAGAAGGCAATGGCATTGGTCCAATCTCCTGGAAGATAGCCCATCGCAAGGCTTTCAACCACCCCCAAGATGATAGAACAAATCAACCCTCCCTTTAAATTTCCGATGCTTGCGAGAAATAGAACTGCCAGGGCCTTAATAGAAAGGCTGTCTCCTAAGATCGATGAGGCTGTTCCGGTCGACATGGCAAATAGGATTGCTGTAATCCCTCCTATTAGACCTGCTAAGGCAAAACTTAAGATGGCTGTTTTCGGAACCGAAATTCCAAGGATACGGGCCACTTCTGTGTCTTGGGCCACTGCCCTTAAAATCCTTCCCTGTTTTGTTTTATTCAGAAAATAAAGAAAGGCGATTACGATAAGAACGCTAACTAGCAAAGTGACTAATTCCCCCATCCGAATAATGGTGAGACCCCATTGGATTGATCTACCCTCCATTTGTAAAGAAGGAGGAAATGCAATTGGCAGCCCCAGGTTAAACCAGTGAGACATGATATCCGAGCTGATAATGCCAAGGGCTAAAGAGACGACAAGGGCTTCTAACATAGCCCGCCGTTTGATGAAGGGAAGGAAAAGGGGTGCAGTGATAGCCCCAAGAACAACTCCTGAGGCAATCGCTGCCATCATCCCAAGAATCAGATTGTTGTTGGTCGCATTTAACACAAACCAGGCTGCATACATGGAGAGGACAAGTAAACTGGCATAACCTAAGTGTAATATTCCTGTAACCAAGATTAATAAATTATAACAGATGACCACCACCGCATATAAGGTCCCGAGTTTTATTCCACTAATGAGTTGAGCGATAAAGACTTCCACCCTTATTTCTCCGAATATCCCCCCAGGTAAGCCTGCTGGATGTTTGGATTGGTGAGGAGCTCTTGCCCTGTTCCATTAAGGACAATTTCACCGGTTTGAAAGACATAGGCCTGATTAGCACATAGCAAAGTTTTTTTGGCATTCTGCTCACTCAATAAAATGGTATATCCCTCTTTTTGTAAATTGAGAATGACTTCAAAGACTCCTGTTACCACTTTTGGAGCAAGTCCCAAGGAAGGCTCGTCCAACATGAGGAGTTTTGGAGCTGACATCAATGCCCTTCCAATTGCTACCATTTGTCGCTCCCCACCACTGAGGGTTCCTGCCTGCTGGTTTTGTCGCTCTTTAAGAATTGGGAATCTTTCAAAAACCTTGCTTAATCTTTCATGGAGATTCCCTTTAAAATGAATTGCTCCGAGGAGTAGATTCTCGAGGATTGTCATGAAAGGAAGGACCCCTCCCCCTTCTGGAACATAGACGATGCCTGAGGCAACGATGTTTTCAGTTGACATCTTGGCGATATCCCTGCCCATAAATTGAATGAAACCCGTACGGCTCCGCTGTAAACCCAAGACTGCCTTCAAAACGGTTGACTTCCCTGCACCATTGGCACCAATGAGGCCTACAATTTCGGCCTGATGAGCGCTTAGGCTGACATTTCTAACAGCGCAGATATGGCCATAATAAATTGAAATGTTTTCAATTTTCAGTATCTGGTTATTCTGTCCCAAGGTAGGCCTCCAATACCTTTGGATCATCACGAACTTGACTGGGTATCCCCTCACTGATCTTTTCTCCAAAGTCGATGACCGTAATCCAATCAGCATTCTCCATGACCAGTCGGACATCATGACTGATTAAAATGATCGTTACCCCTTTATCCCTGACCTGTCTGATTAGCTTTCCGATAATTTGCGATTCCTCCAACCCCATCCCAGCGGTGGGTTCATCCAGAATCAAGAGTTTTGGTTCATTGGCCAGGGATCGGGCAATCTGCACAAGTTGACATTCCACCCAGACCAAGTCTGTTCCCATCCGATCAGCCGCATCAGAGAGGCCAACAAACTTTAGAAGTTCCAAGGCGCGTTGTTTTGCCTCTTCTTCTTCAGCCCAATGTAAGAAAGGGAGGTGAAACATCGTTTTTAATATTCCTGATCTCATTCGAGGATGATGCCCCACCATCACGTTTTGAAGACAGTCCATTCTGGGGAAGATCTGTGCCCTCTGAAAGGTCCGGGAAAGTCCCATCATGGCAATCCTATGGGGTTCATATTGGGTGATTTCTGAACCATTGAAATGTATAGTTCCTTCTGTAGGTTTCAGTAGACCTGAAACCACGTTCGCAAAGGTTGTCTTGCCAGCGCCATTAGGTCCGATTAAACCATGGATCTCTCCCTCTCGAACCTTTATATTCACTTTCTTAAGGGCAGCCAATCCCCCAAAATACATGCTCAATCCTTGGGTTGTTAAAATGGCTCGATTTTCCATGATTTCAATAACTATCTTATTCACTTAAAAAAGTCAAAATATTTAATTTTGGTAGATGATACTTCAGGGTTTTCATTGACAAACATTAGATAATTATTTATAAATACTTCAATTATTCTCATTTTAATCCTAATGATCCATGAGGAATAGTGGAATCTAAAATACTTTTAAAAATCAGAAAGGAGAAAGGGCAGAAATGACAAATCTCAATTATGAGAAATATTTGGTGAGAGAACCCCTCTGGGAGGCAGGGCCTGGGGTGAAAAACCGTCAGAGTCCAACCATGACCTATATGAGTAGCAAACAGGTCCCGGAGGCTAACTATTACATTGAGCTCGGATGGATTTACGATATCCCTGAACCAAACCCACACATTCATGAGCATGTTCATGATTTCGATGAGATTGTTCTTCATTGGGGTGGCAATCCAGAAATCCCTCAGGTTCTTGGTGGGGAGATCGAATTCTATATTGGAGGTCAGCCGATCACCTTCAATACCACCACTGGAATCTTTATCCCCAAAGGGGTTCCTCATGGGCCATTGACCTGGAAAAAATTTTCTTTCCCTCATATTGAAATGGCCTTCATGCTTGGTACAGGTGATGTAAAAAAGGGCTGGGAAAAGAGCGGGATCAAAGAGGCCAAAAAAGACCTTCCCAAAAAAGTTGACCGATTTGACTATGAGCAATATGTCGTGAGAAGTCCAATTCGTGAGGCTGGAGGACCAGTAAAGAATCGTCAATCCCCCACCATGACTTATATGAGTCGGCATCAAGTGAACCTTGCCAATTATTATATTGAATTTGGATGGATTTATGGCATGCCTGAACCGAATCCCCATATTCATAAGCACGTTCACGCCAAATACGATGAGATCGTTCTTCATATTGGTGGGGATCCTATGAATCCCCTCGACCTCGGAGGTGAAATAGAGTTTTACGTAGGAGGTCAGCCTTTAACCTTCAATACCAACACCGCGCTGTTTGTCCCCAAAGGATTGGAGCACGGCCCACTTACTTGGAAAAGATTTACAAAGCCACATATTGAGATGGCCATCATGCTTGGGGCAGGGACTGTGATGGAAGGCTGGGCAGATAGTGGGATCAGTGGGCCTGGAAAATAGAAAAAAGGGGGATTGAGGCTAATGGCTGAATCGAAATACAGTAAATATATTGTCACAGAATTAAAGAAAGATATAAAACTTCCATCTTTTAGACCAGGAGAGGTTCTTGAGGAGGCTAAACCTGGGGAGAAGCGGGTGATGAACCATGTCATCTGGATGGATAGCGAGGTAGTTCCAGGCTCCTTTTATTCAGAATGTGTTTGGTTTTTTCCACCCACACCTGAGCAGGCAAAGTTGATGGGGAAGGGAGGGGGGCCCCAAGCTCACACCCATCCCTTTGAAGAAGTGCTTACCTTTTTCGGTACAAACTTTAACGATCCCCACGACTTATGTGGTGAGGTGGAACTATGGCTGGAAGATGAACAGTTCATTTTGGATAAAAGCTTCTTAGTCTATATCCCGGCAGGGATGAAACACTGTCCATTGAAGATCAGAAGGATGGATAAGCCAATGTTTCACTTTACCCTGGGACCAGGGAAGAAATACGAAGGAGAATGGAGAGGAGACAAACCAAGTTTTTCTAAATCAGATTTAAGTAAACAATTTATTTTCCAAGAGAAACCCAATTTGAAACTTCCTAATTTTCGGCATGAAATACCGAAGGAGATAGCCCATCGAATGGTATACCTTGATAGCGAGACTGTGCCAGGTGCGACTTTCTATGCTGAGGCACTTTGGTTCTGGCCTGGTAAAAGGCCTGCACCTAAGCCAGGGGAGGAACCAGGGGTAAAACCCCATACCCACCCATTCTCCGAGATGATTGCCTTCTTTGGCACCAATCCAGATGATATTCATGACCTATGTGGAGAGGTGGAATTATGGATTGATGGGGAGCAGAATATCATTGATAAAAGTTTTGTTGCCTTTGTCCCTGCAGGGATGGTCCATTGCCCTTTGAATATTCGAAGAATTGACCGCCCCATTTTCCATTTTACAGCAGGGCCGGGAAAGATATATGAATAGAGACGATAAGATAGGATAAGTTTTCAGGTTTAGGCTAAGGCTGCGAAGCCCGTTTCGTCTATCGTCAAAGGGTTACGGTAAGACGAACGACATTAACCATTTAACGGTACGGTCATCATTACCGTTACCATTAAACTATAGACTTTTTCTCTGAGTAAACAAGGAGGGAACAATGGATCTTGGTCTAAAAGGAAGGGTAGCGTTGGTGACAGGAGCAGGGAGCCAAGTGGGTTTTGGCAAAGCGATCTGCATGACTTTAGCCCGGGAAGGCTGTGACATCGTAGCATCGGATATCGATTTTGAGGGAGCCAAGAAAACAGCAGCCGATGTTGAAGCCCTCGGATGCAGAGCCCTGGCCATCAAAGCAGACGTAACGAATAAAGCAGAAGTCCGGGAAATGGTGAAACAAGCCTTGGCCAAGTTTGGTAAGATTGATATCTTAGTGAACAATGCCGGGGCCATATTTGGTGGAGGCCCCTTTCTCCAACAGGATGAATCTCTATGGGATAAAGAGATAGCCCTCAATTTAAAGGGCTGTATGCTCTGTTCTCAAGCTGTGCTTCCCAGCATGATTGAAAAAAAGTATGGCAAGATCGTCAACATTGCTTCGGATACAGCAAAAATGGTCTGGCCCATGGTTTCAATGTATAGCATTGCCAAAATCGGAGTTTACAAATTCACTCGAGACCTGGCAAGGACAGTAATTGAAAACGGCATTAATGTCAATTGTGTCTCTCCAGGCTGGTCGATGGATACCAATTTTGCAAAGGTCCCTGATAAGAAGGCAGCAGAAGCCCAATTTCTGAAGGAAACCCCTATCGGAAGAGGAACGACTCCTCAGGATATCGCCAATGCAGTTGCATTCTTTGCCTCAGATGTTTCCTCAGATATTGTGGGACAAATCCTCAGTGTCTCTGGTGGATCGTCCTATCAATAAAAAAATGGGGAACAGGTTCGACCCGTTCCCCATGGTCTGCGACTCATCTTCACTTCTTATCCTTTGGATTGAAATACATCTTTCCAGGTCCGCTCGTAAAGTGGAAAATAGGCCTATCCACTCGCAAAAAAGTTAATGGGCAATGTTTCAGGCCTGCAGGAATAAATACGATACTGCTTTTCGTAATGAGGTGTTTTTCATCATCCAACCATAGCTCCACTTCCCCTCCTAAATCGTGTGGATCTTCTGTATTGGTTCCGAAAAAGCAGATGACTTCATCATAATCATGGGTATGGGGTTGGGTGGAAACCTTAGGCCTCTCCTTTCCCTTTTCTGTAGGTAAAATCCATACACACTCAAGATAGAATGCTCCTGGAACGACTTCATTATCTAAGAATAGGACCCTTCCCCCTCTCCCCTTTCCTGCCTCTGATACGGGTGGACTCCATGGGGCTTCTACAATATTCCGTTTCAATTCGGTAACAATATATTTTCCATATTTTGAATCAGTCATGATTTGATATCCCCCCTTTCTATTAGGAAATAAGTCTCGTCCAACGGTAACAGTAAGGATCCCTGTATCGTTAAATAATAATGTCGTTTGTCTTAACCGTAACCCTTTGACGATAGACGAAACGGGCTTCGTAGCCCTAACCTGATCGCTTTACCCAATCCTCCTTTGTTTTATGATGTTGTGCTATGCCCTATGCGGTATGCGATCAATCTCTTCCTTCTAAGGCAAGATTTCTTTGGCAACATCTTCAAGACCTAATTCTTCCAGTTTCTTTTTACTTGGTTTGGTCGTCTTTAAATCCCAATCCATGGCAGTGAGGTATTCTCGATCCATCGTTTCCTCGTCCACGGTGATTCCTTTGAGTGGACCTGTCTGAGGAGGAGGATTCCCAATGATTCGGCCCGGGATTTTATACTCAAGTGGATTTAACCCCTCCCGGAGGTTAAAGGCATGGCGGATATTGGTGATTCGTTCACCCGTTTTAATCAATTCTTCGATTGTTAAATCCCACCCTGAAACCGCACGCATAAAATCCACAAAGGCATTGACTGAAGGGAGGGCCCAATATAAGAATAGGCAGGTTCCCGAACTGCTCACCACATGGCTGAAGCTGTGTCCTATCTTATGGGCTTCTCCTCTTCCACTAAAGGATTTTGGATCGTGTGGTGGAAGAGGAAGTCCAGGAAGGGGCATTCCAGGGCCTTGGGTATGGCGGGCAGGGGTAGCATCCATTCTATAGCTTATTCCCCAATGATACCCAAATTTTGGATCGTGGGCTGGGACCTCTTGTCCTTGAATATGCATGGCGTACTGGTCTGAACCTTTGCCGATCCTCTTGGCAGCCATCTTTACTCCATCTGCCAGGATGTCACCAAAACCTTCCCTCTTGACTAACTTCTCGGTCATCGCCACAATGGAGCGATGGTTTCCCCAAGTCATCTCAATCCCATCTGTATCCGCTTTGGTGATTAACCCATTCTCGTAACATTCGATGGCGAAGGCAATAGCTGCTCCGCCCGAGATCGTATCGATTCCATAGCGATTACAAATGTCATTGACTTTGATAATGGATTCGAGATTACTATTAAGACAGTTAGCACCGAACATTCCGAGGGTTTCATATTCAGGTTTGTGAGCCCCTGCTGAATATTGATATTCTCCTGTGCCCTCCTTCATGTGGCCTCCACAAGCAAGGGGGCAACGGTAGCAGGCATATTTATTGGCTTGGAGTTCGATGAC
>JBBIRT010000043.1:0-24024 GCA_037441725.1 Deltaproteobacteria bacterium
AAGTGCTCCGCTTTATAAAATTTTCGGAGATATTCCTGCCTGATTCTAATAGGGTATCCCACTTCAGTGATGCATTACGAACCCTCTGAAAAACTATTTTAAAAGGCTTTTTAGACTGAGGAGATGGGGTGAAAAAGTCATCGAGCGGATACCCTACTTCGTTTGGCACTATCAATATATTCCTACCTCATCAGTCTTTCAAGAAATTTTTCAGGACTCTCTAAAATCGTGATTGTCAAAAGAGGAGGAGAGGAGATTTAATCCATGACGGATGGAAAAACCATTCTGAAATCAATTGACAGGTTACCTCTCTTTCTTGTAGATTAAAAGTATAGAGATGCCTTCCTCTCCTGTAGACTCATTGAGATCCAGCAGGAAGGTCAGAGAAAATTTTATAGCGGTAACCCCAGATGATCCCTAAACCAAATAGATACCACGAACCATTTAATAAGATTTTCGGAGGCATTCCTGCTGGATCGTTGGATGTTGCCATGCTTTAGTGGGGGATGAAAAAAAATACCCTCGGTAAAATCCACCAGGATCAAACCATGACCTTTTCAATAGGAGGAACCCTGATGAGAACAAAAAAGATGGCCCTTCGGCTCTTGGTCACCCTTTCATTGATTCTTCTCCCCCCTTTGATGGGTCAAACTATCTTACCCTTTCATGCCTTTTCCCTCGGTGCTGACAACAATTCTCTTCATCTCATTGCAAAAGAAGAGGAGGTCAACCAATTCTTTGACCGTTATGCCAACTATTATAAGAAAAAAGATATTGAGGGGTTTCTTTCATTATTCTCTTCAAAGGCGATACAGAATCGGAAGGACGCAATGGGAGAGATCAGGAGGATCTATACAGATTTTTTCAACCAAAGCGATGAACTTCGATACCGCCTGAATGGGAAGATGGAAATCTATCAAAATGCCGTAGAAGTCAAAGGACGTTATGAAATAGACCAATTAACCAAGAAGGGATATAGGAAAGTCTGGACTGGGGAAATCAAATGGATCCTCATCAGAGAGAAAGGGGAGTTAAAAATCATTTCACTGGATTACCAACCAGATCCCTCCCAATGAAAAGAGGGAAAGATGAAGGCTCCAAATCTAAAAAAGTCCTCCCCAGGTTAGGGTCCAATCTCCAAATCGTTCGTTTATGCGGTCCATCGCTTTAAGAAGGTTATCCTTCTTATCCCTCTTTTCAAAAAGATCTAATTGACATCCCTCCTTCTTCAACTCAGAAACCCCGACCCCCAAGAGTCGAATAGGTTTGGGATGGGAGAGGGAATCATAGATCTCAAAGGCGTGCTTGAATATTTCGTTTCCGCTGTTTATCCACTTAGGATAGGTCTTCTGTTTCGTCATGGTAAAAAAGTCGGAATATCGTACTGTAATGGCAACCCTCCTTCCGTAGAATCCCTCCTTTCTCATCCTTTGGGAGACCCTCTCTGAAAGTTGGAGCAAGACTTTCCGCAGAAGATTCGGGTCAGAGGTGTCCTTTTCAAGGGTCAAGCTGTGGCTAAAAGATTTTGGATCCTCCTCCTCATCAAAAGCGACCACCGGGTCATCATCCAATCCCAGCCCCATCATATGAAGCCTCTCACCGATGAGGCCAAATCTCCTTTTCAAAACAGAAACAGGGAATCTCCCCAATTGCCCACAGGTAAAGATACCCATGGAGTTTAATGCATCCCCGAGTTTTGGGCCGATTCCATGAAGTTGGGTTACGGGGAGGTTTTCCAATGTTTCTTCCACCCTTTCTTTTGGAATGATTACTAAACCCTCAGGTTTTTTTAGACGACTCCCCAGTTTGGCCAAGAGTTTATTGGGAGCCACCCCAATGGAGCATGTCAAATGCTCATTGTTCCATATTTTTTCTTTTATCGATTGAGCAATGAGAAGAGGAGATCGAAACAGGAGCAAAGATTGTGTGATATCAAGATAGGCCTCATCGATGGAGGCCACCTCCACCAGAGGGGTATATTCTTTCAGAATCGAAAATATCCTTGCTGAGGTCACGGTATATTTGGAGTGATTCCCCTCTACAAGAATCAATTGAGGGCAAAGCCTCTTTGCCTCCTGAACCGGCATCCCTGCCCTGATCCCATATGGCCTCGCTTCATAGTTAGCAGAAGTGATCACACTCCGAGAAAGAGAACCACAAACCGCTGCAGGTTTTCCCTTAAGGGATGGGTTATCCCTCTGCTCAACAGAAATAAAAAAGGCATCCATGTCGATGTGAAGAATAATGCGAGCTTCCATATTCCTGGGGGTTAAAGGATTCCAAGGTTCATGGGGAATAACCCATTATTAGAATTTCCTAATGATTCCTTCCACCTTTCCAACAAGGGTTACCTTCTTTTCTCCATTTTTAACAACTATAGGTTCCATCTCTGGATGGGCTGGTTTAAGCAATATCAAATCTCTCTTTTTAAAGATCCTCTTGATCGTTGCTTCATCTTCGATTAAAGCCACCACAATCTCACCATTTTCAGCCTGCTGTCTGGGATTCACTAGTGCAAAATCTCCGTCCTGGATGTGAGCATCGATCATGCTGTCCCCTTCTACCCGAAGTAAAAAGGCATCTTCAGAAGAAACAAGGGTTCGGTCCAAGGTGAGGTATCCCTCTATATTCTCAACTGCAAGGACGGGTTTTCCGGCCTTTACCCTCCCTATCATAGGAATTTGGAGGGGAACCTGGGATTGGAAACCAATTATCTCAATCGCTCTCGAACCTCCTGGGACTTTACGGATGTAGCCTTTCCTTTCAAGGATGCTTAAGGTTTTTTGAGGTGCCTTAGGCCCTTTCAAGCCGAAGTGGGAAGCAATCTCTCGAAGGGTAGGTGGAAAACCTCTCTCTAAGAGATATTCTCTTAAAAACCGATAAACCTTCTCTTGTGTGCGGGTTAACTTTTTAGAGTCTCTCATTATTGGAATCTATTATTAGTCTACATATGTAGACTATTATTAAATCAATTTTTAATACATGTCAAATAATTTTTTTCATGTTAAATTATCATAGAAGGAGTCCTCTTGAAATCTGAACAAAAACAATGGGACAAAAGATTTAGAAAAAAGGGATTTGTTCTTGGGAAAGAACCCAATGTTTTTCTAAAGAACCATATCCATCTCTTTCTTAAGGGAAAAGCACTCGACATTGCCTCTGGGGAGGGGAGAAATGCTGTCTTTTTGGCTCAGCATGGATTTGAGGTGGATGCCCTTGATATATCTAAAGAGGGTTTGAAGAAGGCTATAAAATTGTCCAGAGAGAAAGGGGTTAAAATAAATCCGATCCATGTTGATCTTGATCAATATGACATTGGAAAAGAGAAATATGATCTGATTATCAATCTCTACTTTCTTAAACGACGTCTCATCCCAAAGATCAAGAGAGGGTTAAAGAGAAGGGGAAAGGTCCTCTTTGAAACTTATACCCTCGAGCACAGAAATCTCGGTGGAAGTGGACCCAAACAGGCAAAATTTTTTTTAAAACCAAATGAACTTCTTAGACTCTTTAAAGATTTTCAAATCCTATTCTACCGCGAAGGGATCTTTAAGGAAGGGGGGAAAAAGAAGGCAATCGCCAGCCTCATCGCCGAAAAAACTTACTAAACCCTGATTTAAACAACGGAGTAAAAATTCTCTTTGGTGCGATTGAAATAGCCAAATTGGAGGAAAGGGAATTCGGCCTTTAAGATATTGATCATTCTCGAGATCCCTATTCCCCTGCCCTTCCCCATCTCTTTGAGATAGAGGTCAGGATCAATATTGAGGTTTCTCATCTGGATGAGATCAAGTTTCACTTTATGGATCAAACGGATCAATCCTTCCAACTCCTCCTCCCTATCGGTAAAACCTGGAAAGACAAGGAGGTTAATAGAAGTATAGATTCCCTTCTCTTTGGCTAACATCAAAGATTCCAACACCTCTTCAAAGGAATACCCCTCAGGCCTATGATACCTGTGATAAAATCTTTTATTGGGACTGATGATCGTAATTCGGACACTATCAAGCCCTGCCTCACATATCCTTGCCAACCGCTTAGGGAAACTCCCATTGGTATTGAGATGGATGGTACCCCGCCCGGTTTTCTCTCGGAGTTTTAGAATTGAATTCTCTAAAAGTTTCCATTGGATTAAGGGCTCTCCCTCACACCCTTGACCAAAACTCACAATCGCATCCTCTGCCTCTTCTAAATGAGGCAGGGCCACCTCAATGACCTCATCAACCGTTGGAATGAATTCTATCCTCTCTTGTGAAGCAGGACAACACTCAGAGGATTGGAGGGAAATACACCCCAAACATCGGGCATTACAAGAAGGAGAAGTTGGAAGAGGGCATTCCCACCTCCGAAAAAAGACATTCTTAGCTGCAAAACAATGATACTCCAAAGCACATCTGGAAAGTTGTCTAAGAAGGCGATTCTCAGGGTTCTTCCGAAGGAAAGAATGAACCCTCCTTTTTAAAGGAGAATCCTTTTGAAAATATTTTGGATCCCAATGGGGGTTAGGGTCAAGGTATAATCCTGTTGCCCAAAATCTCCCATCTTTCCAACCGACTGGACTGTAAGCCCAAAGAGGAAGAATGGGAGCCTTTGGTGCTAATCGAGTAGCAGGAAGAAGGGTGCGGACATATCCTGGGGGAAGAAAGGCAGCCACAGCAATACAGGTTAATTCCCTCTTCCCAATTTTCACTCTTTCAAATGGAATAAAAGATTCTTTTTCTTCATCCCAACCAATGGGAACCCTTCCAGGCATGATAAACAACTCACTCCCTGGTGGAAGGGGGACCAGTTCAGATGGATGAGGTAGAAGAAATTTATCTCCTGATCGACCTGAGAGCTTCAGATAGGGGTGATCGAAGAGATTTCCTTCAGAATCAGAAAAGACCAATTGAGGATGGGTATGGCAACCCATGGGATCCTTAGACTTCTCACCTCTGACCGCATGATTTAGGTTGGATATTTCCTCTCCCCTTTAGACTTCCTTAAACAACGCTTCACATTCTTTCTTTTCAAAGCTGCTTTCAAACGATTTGTCTTCTGGAATCGTTTCACATCGGCCTCCTGCTATTCTTTAAAAGTTGGTTACGAAGGGACTTTATATTCTCTACAAGGGTATAGGGCAGGCTCATCTCACCCCTTCCCACCCCTATGTCTAAACCATCCTTTTCTATTCCATGATAATCCGTCCCTCCTGTCATGATAAGGCCATACCTCTTAGCAAGAGTCTCAAAATGGGTAACTTCAGTTGGAGAATGTTCAGGGTAATAAACCTCTATCCCTTGAAGTCCTTCCTGAACGAGTTTAAGAATAAATTTTTCTAACTCGAAATACCCATTCAAACCGAGGGTTTTTGGATGAGCGAGTACAGCTACTCCATTAGCTTCTTTAATAAAATGGATAGCTTCTTGTGAGGTAAACCGGAATTTATCGACATAGGCTGGTGCCCCTTTTTTTAGAAAACGATCAAATGCCTCTTGAAAGCTTTTAACATACTTCTTTTCTAATAAAACATTGGCAAAGTGTGGTCGTCCTATCTGCCCTCCATTAGAGGCCTTCACGACCTCCTCAAAGGTGATATCCATCCCTAATTGATTCAATTTTTCAAGTATTTTTGGATTCCTTTCTGCCCTTGCTTTCTGAAGGAACCTCAATCTTTGGATGAGGAGAGGATGATGAAGATCGAGAAAAAAACCCAACAGATGCATCGATCCAGGAGTATGTTCGGCACTAATTTCAATCCCAGGAATCACCTCAAAACCAATTTTTTCACCCTCTAATAATCCTTCTTCACACCCATCAATCGTATCATGATCAGTAATGGCAATGGCTCGTAATCCTTTTGCCTTAGCATATCTTACAATTTCTGCTGGTCCTAAAACCCCATCAGAAGCAGTCGTATGAAGATGAAGATCTACCAACTCTAATCCCATTTTCTTTCCATATAAAGAAAAACCAATTTTATTAAGGAAATATAATAGATGCTTTATCCGAATGTCAAATCTTAATAACAAATTACCCCACTGAAAATAAACTGAAAGCTACCCATTATGAAGTGTTTTTTCCATATGAATTTTGATGAATTGAACCCATTATGGAGTTGACCTATCAGAAAATAGAATAAATCCTATATGAAAAAGGGGATATGATTGTTAAATTTATAACATATTGATAATAAAAGATAATTTTAAATAAAATAATACTTGACAAATCTATTTGAATTATGTATATTATGATAATTCATTAACAATTTATTATTGAAAATAGGAGTAATTATAGAAGACCATTCAGCCGGTTAGGGTTTGAAAAATTATTAATCATTATATAATTCACCCTTTCCATGGAAAAAGAATGGAGAGGGTTTTTTGTTATAGATTAAGGGGGTAAAATACCTGTGAAAAATCATAAAACAAATAAAAAAGGAGAAGATTTAAATCTTGAACCTATTCAACACGCTTCCCTTTTTACCGAAAACACAAATTCTATGACTTCGCTCCAATCAGTTCCTTTTCCAGGGAATGAGATAGTGGATGCCATAGAGGATTTTGAGATTCCTCCAGAAGAACCAGAATTTATGGCTGACGAAGGAGAAGAGATTCCATTAGATCATACCTCTCAAGAGGAAATTATTTTTCAACCCCAAGATATCACATGGGAATATTTAAAAGGGCTTGAGAAGATATCTCTCCTTACACCAGAAAAAGAGGTGGAATTAGCAAAAAAGATAAAGGAGGGCGAGCGTCAGGTCAAAATTCTTGAAAATAAGACAAACCGCCTAAAAGCCCAGATACATTCCCTTTCTAACCCCAAGAATGGAGGAAAGCGTTCTTCTCAAAAGCAAGGGGCAAAATCAAAGGCAAGGAATGGAAAGAATGGTAAGAAAAATGCCCATACCCTTTCTGAGATAAAGGAAAAAAATCTTCTCTATAAAAAGACACTCAATCAATATCAACAGACTCTTCAAGAAGTGCAAAAGGCAAAGAATGAGTTGATCCAGGCCAATCTACGCCTGGTTGTAAGTATTGCGAAAAGATATGCCAATCGAGGACTTTCCTTTTTAGATTTGATTCAGGAAGGAAATCTCGGGCTTATTCAGGCAATGGTAAAATTCGATTACACTAAGGGCTTTAAATTCAGCACCTATGCCTCCTGGTGGATCAGGGCGGCCATTCTAAGAGCTTTTGCCGAGAAATCAAGAACAATTCGTATCCCTAACTATCTTTTTGAAATTAAAGGGAAATTGATGAAATCCTTTAAAGACTTGGTGAAAAAGTTAGGCCGAGAACCATCCTCCCAAGAACTATCAAAGGATAGTGGAATCCCTCTCCATGATGTGGAGAAAATCTTAAATCTCATCGAAGAACCAATCTCCCTCGATATGTCTATCGGAGAGGAGGATAGTACCCTTGAAGACCTGATTCCTGATGAGAAAAGCCTTTCTCCAAGCGATTCGCTTTTGGAAAAAGATTTGACACATCAAATAAGGAAACTCTTATCAGGTCTATCTCCCAGAGAAGAAAAGATCCTTCGCCTTCGTTTTGGCATAGGAGAAGATGGAGAATGTACGCTTGAAGAGATTGGAAGACAGTTTGGTCTCAGTCGGGAGAGGATCCGTCAGATTGAGGCAAAGGCCCTTGAAAGGTTGAGAGATCCAAAACGCTACAAGGAGATCAAAGAATATTTTGAATAAATGGACAAGGGGCCTCCATAAATTTTAATGGAGGCCCCGTCACCTCTTGAGAAACTCATTCCTCCATTTCAATGGCTTCGACCGGACAGTTTTCAACCGCTTCCTTACAAGATTCCATCACCTCTTCAGGGACCTCATCCACGATGACACGGGCCTTATCATTATTCATCTCAAATACTTCAGGACAAGTCTCTGAACAAAGCCCACATCCAATGCAGGTCTCCTCATCTACCACAACTCTCATGGACTATCCTCCTTTCTTTCGGGAATTGAATGATGAGCTATTTCTTTTTTAATAAATCCATGACCATTTTTAAAGGCTGATAAGGCCTTCCCCTAAATTTAGAATAGAGGAAGATAAAAACCAAGCCCATCCCGATCAAGATGAAGATTGAAAAGAGCGTCTCCAGTGAATCTAAATGGGCAGCAATCTTTTCATAAGTAGACCCAATCCACCATCCAAAAAAACCAAGGAAGAGACATCTGAATATTGAACCCAAAAAGGTGTAAAGAGTAAAGGGCTGAAATGGAATCCTGAGGAGCCCTGCAAGAATGGAGATGAGAGAGATAGGAAAGACTGGAATGGCTCGGGAAAAGAAGATACTCCACGCCTCCTTTTTTCCACGGAACCGCCTTTCCAATCGCTCAATCTCATTCCAATTCACCCCTAAAAACCGCTGAAAACGAATGACCAATATCTTTCCACCATAATAACTGATCGTATACCCAATAAAAGATCCTAAGGTTGAAGCAAATGTACCTGGGAGAACGATGATCCATAGGATTTGGAGCAAAGCCGTAGGGATGGAGGATTGGGGAGAAATAAGAAGAAACCCTGCTCCCATGAGGATCAATGGTGAAGGGATAGGGATGATGATCTGCTCAATCATCACCCCAGTGAAGACTGAGAGCTGACCATGAGTTCTCATCAAATCCATAATCCATTGGGTAATCTCTGAGGTCAAGAACCCCTCCAACTGCACTCCTTCATAACTTTAGAAGAACATCCTGTCAAGAAAATCTTTCGAGAGTGTTGAAAAAGTTTTCAAATTGATCCGCATTCAAAGATTCTCAGAAAGACCCCTCTCGGTCCAAAAATAAGTTCCCTCCTCAGGGGGTAGCCCTCTCTCTTTCAGAGTCCAAACTTCACCCTCTCAATATCCTTCTCTTTCATATTATTGGCAATGGTCCAAAAATAGGCCTCTCCTGTATACACATGGAAGATGACCAGCAGTGGGTCTTCAGGCCCTTTGATGCCGATAGACTTGAGAAAGGGTCTATCCTCAAGAACCTTTCTTTTAAGGGAAAGGTCATCAATAAACTTTACCCTCCCTGAGACTCTCATCATGGGCCCTAAATCTGGTCCAGGGGCATAAAAACAGACCTCGATCTTATTATTCTCTTTCAGTTGCTGACAGATTGATTTGACTGACTCCGTCTGGAAATAAAAACCCTTTTCATCTGCAAACCACATCTGGAGGGCTCTCACCCTTGGTTGATCTCCTTCTGTGGTGGCCACATAACAGACACGATTCTCATTGGCAAACTTAACAAAATCCTGAAAGTTCATATTGGTCTCCTCCCTTTTCAAAATGAGATTGAGCAATTCTCTTCCCTTAAAGAACAGAGGATTTTGAATCTCCTTTATCACGATAGGATAAAAGGTTTCAAGACCTTCTATTCCCCATTCAGGGAGATCAAATTGCTACTGAATAGATTGACATACTTTTTAAATATTTTCCAACAAGATTTTTATCCTCTTAAGGTTTTACTCCTTTCAAACTCCTGCCGGTTTTTAATCTTTTTTTAATTAAAGCCTCTCCCCCATCATTTAAATCATGGAGGTCTTCTCCTTCATGAGAGGGATCTTGTTGCAAAGAGATGGAAAAACCGATTAAATAATGAAATTGATGAGGATACAGACTGATTTCTTAATTTTATGGAAAGGTCACCCCAAAATAGGAACACGGGTTACTTGGAAGGGAAAAGGGGAAAGAACTTCTCACAGGATTCTCTTTTAAGAATCCAATCTTTTTACCATGATTTTAATACTAAAAATAGATGAGGAGGAGTGATCTGTGGAGGTAGTGGTCATTGGTGGCGGGATCATAGGGTGTCATGTTGCCTATCGAATGGCGAAGGAAGGGAAAGAGGTCTTTCTCTTAGAAAAGGAAAAAGCCCTTGGAGAACATACGAGTACCCGAAACAGTGGAGTAATTCATGGAGGAATCTATTACCCTCAAGGATCCTTAAAAGCCCGATTATGCGTGAGGGGCAGACACTTGACCTATGAATTCCTTCGAAACAACGCTATTCCACATTGGAAATGTGGAAAGATCATTGTGGCCTTGGTGCCCTCTGAGTTGATGGCCCTGGAGGATTTAAAAAAGAGAGGAGAGGAAAATGGTGTAGAGAATCTAAGACTGATTGATAAAACCGAAGCTCAAAGCATGGAGCCCCGCGTCAAATGCCTGGCCGCCCTCCATTCCCCTGAAACAGGAATTCTGGACATGGCCACCTATATGAGGGGAATCGAGAAAATTTTAAAAGGGTTGGGGGTGAGCATAGTAAAGCAGTGCAGGGTCTTGGGCATTGATGACCGGAATATCCTGACGACAAGCCGAGGAAAGATGGAGGCCGAGATGATTATCAATGCAGCTGGACTTTATAGCGACTCCATTGCAAAGATGTGTGGGCTTGAAGGATATGAGATCTTCCCTTATAAGGGGGATTACTTCAATACAACCGAAGAGGTCATTAGGGGGCTGGTCTATCCAGTTCCAGATTCCCCTTATTCCTTAGGAATCCATTTGACCCGAACCCTTGGCCAAGAAACCCTGATTGGACCTTCCGCGCTCAAGGGATTGGACAAGGAGGACTATGAGATCAAAACTTCTCGGGAAGAGTTTGAAAGAGGGGCCTTAGCCATGGTTCCTGATTTTAATATCCACCGAATTTACCCTGGTTATTCAGGCAACCGCCCCAAACTATTTTATCGGGGTGAGCTACAGACAGATTTCTTAATCCTGAAGCAAGAGAATGGAAGGATTCACCTCTTGGGAATGGAATCTCCAGGATTGACCGCTGCCCCAGCCATAGCTGAATATGTTGGGAAGATGATTTAAGAGAGGTTGCCTCTGAGAAGGGGATTGAATGGGTCGCCTTATTGCCATTTTTTTAAAAATTATTTTAGGATAAGGACTATGGATTTCGATTATGAAGTGATTTTAGTAGGTGGAGGCCCTGGAGGTTCAACAGCGGCAAGATATTGTGCCAAGGCCGGACTAAAGACCCTCCTCATTGAGAAGGAACGATTTCCCAGATATAAACCCTGTGGAGGATGCCTATCAGTAAAAACAGTCCATCTTTTGGGTTTCAATCTCCATCCTGTGATTGAGAATGTGATCCATGGGGCCAAATTTACCTATTGTTTGAAAGATCCCTTCTTTATCAAATCCAAGGAACCGATTGCATATTTAGTTATGAGGGACCGCTTTGATCATCATCTTCTTCATAGGGCAATTGATGAGGGTGCGATGATTTTGGAAGGGGAGAAAGTGATCCAGGTTGAGGAGAAAGAGGATGGGATTACTATAGAAATGAAGGGGGGTGATCGATTTCGATGTCAATACCTCATCGGGGCAGACGGACCCAATAGTCGTGTAGCTAAGTCGATGGATCAGGCCTTTCAAAGGAATGGTGAAAACGGAATTGCCATTGAATGTGAGGTCCCTTTTGATTCCTCTATCCTTTTCCCCCCAGGGGAGACTCAATTCATCCATTTAGATTTCGGAGGGGTCCCGAATGGATATGGCTGGGTCTTTCCAAAAAAAGAGTGGCTCTCCATCGGGATCGGTGGGATGTTTAAAGAAGATGAGAAGATGAATCCCCGTCAATACTTCAACGCCTTCCTCAAAGGCCTGGATTATATCCCAGCGGGTAAGCCGATGAAGTTAATGGGCCATCCCCTCCCCTCCTTCCTTGATGAGAATCAGAAAGTCTCAAAGGGACGGATTCTCCTCGTAGGAGATGCGGCCCATCTGATGGATCCCCTTCAGGGAGAAGGAATCTATTATGCAATCCGAAGTGGGATGCTGGCTGCAGAGGCGGTGATCCAAGGAAAAAGAAAGGGGCTTTCTCCTGCGGAGGTATATCAAAAATCGATTTATGGAGAGATCGGCTGGAATTTAAAATGGGCCCTCTCCTTTTCACGTTTTGTCTTCCGGTTTACCAAACTGGCCTATCAAACTTTGAAGCGCTATCCTGAGTTAGGGGAGTTTTATCTCCAAGTATTAGAAGGAAAGGAGAACTATCAGGGTTTTGTGACAAGGGTGAAAACCAGGATGAAGGGCCTTCTTAAAGGACGGCTAAGTGAAAAGATTAAGAAGGCAATGGCAAGGACCTGAAGGGAAAAGGATGGATTCTGGAAAAACCCATGCTCAAATCCCCCAGTTGAAAAACTTAATCCATAAACTCCTCCAGATTGATGATACCCCTGAGAGAACGGCTTTAGCCTATTCCATTGGAATCTTTTTGGGTTTCTCCCCATTCTTGATTCTACATACCATAACTGGGTTAGCAATAGCTTTTCTTTTTAGATTGAATCGGGTGGCGATTCTATTAGGGATCTGGTCAAACTCTCCGTGGTGGATCGTCCCTTATTATATGGTTGCCACTTATGTGGGAATGTGGGTGACTGGATTCTGGATGGATTGGGCAGAGATCAAAGAGATCTTTCAATGGGGAGTTGAAAGAGGATTTATCAATTCAGGCTTTTGGAATCGAATCACAGCTCAATCAGGTCTCCTTCTCTCTTTCCTAATCGGTTCCCTTATCCTCTGTACCCTCCTGAGTCTGCTTGCCTATCCCCTCTCTCTGAGGTGGATTCGATTCTATCGATCCAAAAGATAAAACATGACCAGGCCAATGATATTCGACTCTTTCCCTACCTTGACACCTTTACCATTTTAAATGAAAAATAGATAGGTATGAAAGATTTGGAAAAAGATTATCTCTCGCCCCTTAAGGCCTGGTTTGACCTTGAGGCCTTGAGGAAATGGAGACGGACTGGATGGACAGGATTGGGAGGGTCGTCCAAGGCTTACCTCTTAACCCATTGTAGAGAGAGGATAAAAGGCCCTATGATCATCATCGTTCCCCATCTGAAGGAGGCTGAAGAGCTGATCGAAGATTTGAGATTCTTTATGAGGGATTCAGAAACAGATCTCTCCCTCTTTCCTCCCTGGGAAACCCTTCCTTATGATGAAATTCCACCTCACCCTGAGATCCTCACAGAACGGATAAAAGTCCTCTTCTCCCTTCTCAGGGGAAAAGAGATGATAGTCATTTCTCCGATTAAGGCTTTGATGCAGAAAGTTTTAGACCCAGAGGATTTAAAACGTTCAACCCTCTCCCTCTCCTTAGGGGAAGAGGTGGATCGTGATCGATTGATCCATTTTCTCCAAGAAGGGGGATACAACCCAACAAGGATTGTTGAGGAGAGAGGTGATTTTAGTGTTCGAGGGGCAATCATCGACCTCTATGCCCCTCTATTTGAAGAACCCCTTCGGTTGGAATTTGATGGGGATCGATTGGAATCCATCCGGAGATTCGAAATTGAAGGTCAACGTTCTCTCCCAGAAGGGAAGGTCGAAGAGGTCATCCTCCTCCCAGCAAGGGATATCCCAAAAGACCCTTCAATTCAACCTTTAAAAACCCTTTTAAATTATTTCGATGGGGAGGAGATCCTCTTTATTGAAGAGGGGGAAGAGGTAGAGAGAGAGGCAGAGGGTTATTCCCATTTGATTCAAGAACACTATGAAAAGGCCCTCTTAAAGAAAAAGAACATTCCCTCCCCTGACACGCAGTATTTGATAGGGGAAAAGGTCTCAGAACTCTTAGAAAGATTTCCTGCTATCTTTCTCCAGGCAGGTCCAATCGCTCCATCTTCGTGTCAAAAAAACTTTTCCTTTAAGATGGAGACCCATGAATCCCTTCAAAGGGAGATGAAAACCCTTCTCACCGTTAAGACCGATTCTTTTAAAACGACTCCCTTCTCACTCATGATCAAAACCCTCAAGGGCTGGCAAGAAAAGGGGAAATTAATCTTTATCGTCTCCCATAATCCAAATCAGATTGAAAGATTGAGAGACCTCCTCTTTCAATATGGAATGGATCCCCATGTGGAAAAAGAAAAGAGGTTTAGAGAAGTTCTTGATCATTTCGAAGAAGGTCTTTTTCTTCTCATGGGTTCCCTTTCCTCAGGATTTCATAACTTACTGGAGGGGTGGACTCTACTAACCGAAGATGAAATCTTTGGTGAGAAGAAGCGAATCATAGATAAAAAGGTTAGGACCTCAAAACCTTCCCCCTTTTGGCAGAGAGGAGGTCCATTCCTCTCTTCATACCGGGAGCTTCGAGAGGGTGATTTTATTGTTCATATCGATTATGGGATCGGTCGATTTCGGGGTCTGATCCATTTAAAGATATGGGGAGTCTCGAATGATTATCTCCTCTTAGAATATGAGGGAGGAGATAAGCTCTACCTTCCTGTGGATCGGCTCAATCTAATTCAACGCTATATCGGTGGGGATGGAAGGCCTCCAAAATTGGATAAATTAGGAAGCTATTCATGGATAAGGGCCAAGAAGAGGGCGAAGACTGCGGTCTCCGAAATGGTGAAAGAACTTCTCGACCTATACGCAGCCAGGCAGGTTTTTCAGGGATTTCAATTCCCTCCCTTAGATCAATTCTATAAGGAGTTTGAAGCAACCTTTGAATATGAAGAAACCCCGGATCAGATGCAGGCGATTGAAGAGGTGATGAAGGATATGAGCAGCCCCAAGCCTATGGATCGCTTGATCTGTGGGGATGTAGGTTATGGAAAGACCGAAGTGGCACTGCGGGCTGCCTACCGCTCGGTAATGAGTGGGAAACAGGTCGCCTTCTTGGTTCCCACCACAGTCTTGGCTCAACAGCATTATCAGACCTTCTGTAACCGGTTCAAGATTTATCCGGTCGTGATTGAGATGTTGAGCCGATTTAGAAACCCTAAGGAGCAGAAAAAGATCCTCCAGGGATTAAAAGAGGGGAAGGTGGATATCATTATTGGAACCCATCGACTTCTGCAGAAAGATGTTGCCTTCCGAGATCTTGGATTGGTGGTCATCGATGAGGAGCATCGTTTTGGGGTCACCCATAAAGAGAAGTTAAAACAGATGAGGAAACTGGTTGATGTGATCACCCTCTCAGCCACCCCTATCCCAAGAACCTTACAGATGGCCATTTCAGGAATGCGGGATCTCAGCCTCATCCAGACCCC
This sequence comes from Deltaproteobacteria bacterium, assembly GCA_037441725.1. GTDB lineage: Bacteria > Desulfobacterota > BSN033 > BSN033 > UBA1163 > JBBIRT01. The sequence goes on from JBBIRT010000043.1 coordinate 15,009, forward strand.
CCCTAAAAATCGTCTCTCGATCAGGACCTTTGTCATCCGTTTTGATGAAGAGGTGATTCGAGATGCCATCCAGAGGGAACTTGAACGGGGTGGACAGGTCTTCTTTGTCCACCATCGAGTTCAAAATATCCATGCAGTTGCCACCCATTTAAAAAGACTCCTCCCAGAGGTTTCCCTTGCCATTGCCCATGGACAGATGAAGGAGAGGGAGTTGGAAAGAATTATGCTCCAATTTGTCAGAAAGGAGATCGATCTTCTCGTCTGCACCAGTATCATCGAATCGGGCTTGGACATCCCAACAGCCAATACCATCCTGATCAATCATGCGGAACGTTTTGGTCTGGCAGACCTCTATCAGATTCGGGGGCGAGTAGGACGGGGAAGCCATCAGGCTTATGCCTATCTACTCATTCCAAGGGGGCTGACCCTCTCCCAAGATGCCATGAGGAGGCTTCGAGCCATTCAGGAATTGAGCGAACTGGGATCAGGATTTAAGCTTGCAATTCAGGATCTGGAGATTCGAGGAGCAGGAAACTTGCTTGGTCCCTCACAATCTGGCCATATCGCTGCTGTGGGATTCGAACTTTACACTCAATTAATCGAGAAAGCCGTTAAGGAGCTAAAAGGAGAGGAGGTAGTTGAGGAGATTACTCCTGAGATCCATTTCCATCTTCCTGCCTTCATCCCGGAGGCTTATGTAGAAGATCCAGGAGAACGGTTGAATCTTTATCGGAGGCTCTCCCTCTGCCGCTCTAATGAGGAAGTGGAGGGGATGCGCGAGGAGATGATGGACCGATTTGGAAAAATTCCAAGGGAAGTAGAATCCTTATTAGAGGTGATTAAAGTGAAGATTCTCCTCACCCAATTGTCGATTAAGAAGTTTGAAGAGACTCCCAACCAATTTGTCTTCACCTTTGACAGGGCAACTCGAGTCTCACCTCAGAGGATAGTGGACTTTATCCATCAGAGGAAAGACAAATCCCGATTCACCCCTGATTCAAAATTGATCATTGAGGGTTGGCCTGAAATAGAAAAAGACCCGTTTGAGGCCGCCAAAAAGATATTGCAAGCCTTAGCCTGATGTGATAGATTTGATTTTGTAACTTTCAAGGGAGATGATCAAGAAATAGATGGGGGTTAGGATGGTAAAAAGATGGTTCATCTTTGGAATCTTCTTCCTTTTGCCTTTCGGGTTTTGGGGGTGTCAGAAATCTGGAGAGAAAGGGTTAGGAGATCAGGAACTTATTCGGGTCAATGAGGTTTCCATTTCTTTGACCGAATTCCAACAGATGTTGGAAAAGCAACCCTTAGAAGGCAAGATGAAGCTACTCAATGAGCAGGGGAAGAGAGATTTTCTTGAAAACTATGTGATTCCCCGAGAGGTCCTCTATCAGGAAGTGATTAAAAGAGGCTTGGATAAGAACAAAGAGATTCAGGCAAAGATCGAGGATGCAAGGAGGGCCATTCTTATTGAAGCCCTCCTTGAAGAGGTTTTAAGGGGAAAGGATGAAGTCTCAGAGGAAGAGATTCAACGATATTATCGAGAAAATCCCTCGCTCTTTACGGAACCTCAGGAGATCAGGATTCGCCAAATCGTGGTCGATTCAGAACCTGCCCTGAAGGAAGTGGTTGCCAAACTCTCTCAGGGTGAGAGTTTTGAGAAATTAGCCTCTCGCTATAATGTTGGACGATTTAAAGAGGATGGAGGAAATCTCGGTTATATTCGTCGTGGACAATTGGCCCCTCCCTTTGCCCAGTTTGAAGAGGCTGCCTTTTCTCTCAGGACAAGGGGGGAGATCAGCGGGGTCGTCAGCACGCCCTATGGATATCATATCATCCGATTAGAAGACATGCGGGGAAGCACCCTGAAGCCCTTGAGTCAGGTGAAAGAGAAGATCCGTTTTCTCCTCCAGCCTAAAAAAAGGCAAGAAGCCTACCTCGAATATATAAAAGAGGCAAAATCAAAAGCCAAAATCCTTATCAACGAAAAGTTGTGGCTTGAAGAGGAGAGGAAGGAGATGAAACAAAAAGAAAGAAGAAGATGAAGGGATGTTCTCTCTTTCTAATCTTGAGCCTCCTTGCCCCTCTCTTAGGAGGATGTGATCAATGGGGGTTTGGATTACCCAAGGGGATGATCGCTCAGGTCAATGAGGAGTCAATTTCAATTGAAGAATTCAATCGCGAGTTTAGGGAGCTCATTTTAGGACCAGAAAAAGAGCTCGAAAAGAAAGATCTTGAAACCCTTAGGAAGGCCTATCTCGATCAAATCATAGAAAGGAAGATCCTGGCCCAGGAAGCCAAGCGGTTGGGAATGGAGGTTTCCCAAGAAGAATTGAATCAGGCCATTTCAGAAATAAAAACCGGTTACTCTGGAGAAGGATTTGGGGAAAAATTAAGCCTTAAAGGAATAACCCTTGAGGACTTAAAAACCCGACTGAAAGAGAAGCTGCTGGCTGAAAAGCTCGTAAGAAGAGCCTTTCATTCTCAAGAGAAAATTGACGAGAGGGAAGCCTTGAAGTATTACGAAGAACATCGTTCTCGTTTTCAGGTTGGAGAAAAGGTAAGGGTACGTCAGATCGTAGTGGCAGACGGAGAAGAGGCTATCCAGATTCTAAAACGTTTGAAAAAAGGAGAGAGTTTTGAAAAGATCGCCAGGGAGAAGTCCCTGGGGCCAGAAAAGGTCCGGGGTGGAGATTTAGGTTATTTTGCTCGAGGAGAGAAACCCCCTGAGTTTGACGTGGTCTTCAATATGGAGGTGGGAACGATCAGTGAGGTGATCAAAAGCCCCTATGGATATCATCTCTTTAAATTGGAGGAAAAAATCGGACCCCGACAGATTCCATATCATGAGGCAAAGACAGGAATTCTCCAAGAGCTTGAGAAGAAGAAAGGAGAGGAAAATTATCAGAAATGGTATACCGGACTTAAAGCAAAAGCAAAGGTAAAGATTAATAAAAAATGGATCAGGTCATGAGAAGGGATGTTAGAAATAAAAAATGGTTCTTTCCTCTTCTGTTATGGGGGGCAACGATTCTTTTATACCAACCCATCAGGACCACCCATGCAGTCGTGGATCGGGTAGTGGCTGTCGTCAACCAAGAAGTGATCACTCTCTCCGAGGTTGAAAAGATTGTCCTTTCCTTTATCGTCTCGAAAGACAGAAACAATTGGAGCAGATCTATCGAAGGGCCTTAGAAAGGTTGATCGAAGAGAGGTTGATTGAACAAGAGATCAAGAAGGCGGGGATTAAAGTTTCGGGAAAAGAGATTGAAGCGGCCCTGGAGGAAGTCAAGCGAAGAAATGGTGCAACCCAAGAGGACTTAGAGAGGGCTTTGGCCGGAGAAGGATTAACCTTGGAAGCCTATAAAAAACAGATTGAGAAAGGTCTCCAGTGGAGAAAGTTAATCTCTTGGGTGGTAAAGGTCGATTCGAAGGTTGGGGAGAAGGAACTGAGAGATTTCTATCAAAAAAATATGGATCGGTATCGGACGAATGAAACCTATCGTTGTAGCCATATCCTATTTATCGTCCCAAAAGAAGCCACCCCCGAGGAGGTTCAGGAGATTAAGAAGAAGTGTCAAAGGGTATTAGAGAAGATTAAAGGTGGAGAAGATTTTGGAGAGATGGCCCTTCAATACTCAGAGGATGTATCCAGTAAGGATCGCGGGGACTTGGGCTATCTGAAAAAGGGAGATCTTCTCCCAAATTTTGAAAAAGAGGTCCTTCGACTCAAGGTGGGAGAGGTAAGCGGGATTGTTCGAACAGAGGTGGGGTTTCATATCATCAAACTTCTTGATCATAAAGGCAGTGAACCCCTGCCCTTTGAAGAGATCAAAGAAAGGGTTCAAACCGACTACTTCGAAAGCGAAATGGAGAAGGCCTATCGACAGTTTCTGGGGACATTAAAAGAGAAGGCCATCATCGAGATTAAGCTTTAATTTTTTTAGGATTTGGTGCCGAAGGGGGGATTTGAACCCCCACGGGGATTGCCCACCACCCCCTCAAGATGGCGTGTCTACCAATTCCACCACTTCGGCAATTGGCTCATTCATCTAACCTCTCGATTACTTTTGGGTCTCAGGCAAGGGTGCCTGAGGTGGAATCTCTGAGTGCCCTGCTGGGGCCGATTGCGTGGGTCTTTCTCTCATAATGGTCGAAGCCCTTTTCGTCGAGGAAAAGGTGAGAAAAAGTGACGTGAGCATAAAGATGACCGCCGCCACAGTGGTCAATTTTGATAGAAATCCCATTGCCCCTGCACTTCCAAAGATGGTTTGACTTGCCCCTCCAAAGGCCGCTCCCATCTCCGCCCCTTTGCCTGCTTGAAGAAGAACGATCAGAATGAGAGCAATACAGACCAAGATATGTAGGATGATAATAATGGTCATCGATTCAATCCCTTCTCAAGTAATTTAAGACCCACAAGTCATTTGCGTTAGAAATTGAACCCTTCCATTCGGCATATATCATATCACATTTCTTTAAACCTGACAATCCTTGAGAAAGAGTCTGCTTTCAGACTGGCCCCTCCAACCAGGGCTCCATCAATGTTGGGCTGGTCCATCAATCCTTTGATATTCTCCGGGGTGACGCTTCCGCCATATTGAATCCGAATCCCTTCTGAAACCTCTTTTGAGAAAATCTTTTCTATCTTCTCTCTAATGAACCGATGGACCTCTTCAGCCTGCTCCGGAGTGGCTGTCTTTCCCGTTCCAATTGCCCAAACCGGTTCATAGGCAATGACGATATGCACCATCTCTTTCTTACTTAATCCATCTAATCCATTTTCTATCTGCCTTTCGATGACTGAAAAGGTCTTTCCCTCTTCTCTCTCCTTTAGAGTCTCTCCAATACAGAAGATCGCTTTTAAATCCTGGGCCAGGGCGGCCTTGATCCTTCGATTTATGGTCTGGTCATTCTCCCCAAAATATTGCCTTCTTTCAGAATGACCGATAATGACATAATCACAACCTACGTCCATCAGCATGACTGGGGAGATCTCTCCGGTAAAGGCCCCCTTCTCTTCCCAAAAGAGGTTCTGAGCAGCAAGGCGAAGAGGGAATCCTTCAATTTCTTGATGAACCGCAAAAAGGGCTGTAAAAGGAGGAGCGATGGCCACCTCAACGCCCTTGATCCCCGAAAGAGTGGATTTTAATTCTCTAACCAGATCAATCGCCTCTCCCACTGTCTTATTCATCTTCCAGTTCCCGGCAATAAAAGGTAATCGCCCCATCCTGCATTCTCCTCACTCTCCTGATTGAATCCTTCTCAGGGCTTCAATCCCGGGTAGCTTCTTCCCCTCAAGGAATTCGAGGGAAGCCCCACCTCCTGTTGAAATATGACCCATCCGATCCGCAACACCTGCTCGGTTCACTGCAGCCACAGAATCTCCTCCACCGACGATGCTGAAAGCAGAGGATCCGGCAATGGCCTCAGCAATGGCAAACGTTCCATGACTAAAAGGTTCTATTTCAAAAACTCCCATCGGCCCGTTCCAGAAGATGGTTTTTGCAGATTTGATCTTCTCTGAAAATATCTGGATGGTCTCAGGACCGATATCTAAACAGATCCAGTCTGAAGGAATCCCTTCATTCTTCACCCTCTCCTTTTTCGCCTGAGCATCGATCCGTTCTGCTGCGATGTGATCAGATGGAAGGATAAGATCGATCTTTCCCTTTGCCTTTTTAATCATTTCCTTTGAAAATCCAATCTGATCCTCCTCGACCAGGGATTTTCCGACTTGAAAACCCTTGGCCTTAAGAAAGGTATAGGCCATTCCCCCTCCGATGAGAAGCGTGGTGACTTTATCCAAGAGATTCTCAATCACGCCTATTTTATCAGAGACCTTTGCTCCTCCAAGGATGGCTACAAAGGGTTTGGATGGATTCACCAAGATCCTCTCAAGATTTTCAATCTCTTTCATCATTAAGAAGCCGGCTGCCACCGATTTCACATGATGGGTGATCCCCTCTGTAGAAGCATGGGCACGATGGGCTGCTCCGAAGGCATCGTTGATATAAACCTCACAGAGAGAAGCCAATGCCTTTGAGAAGCCCACCTCATTCTTCTCCTCTTCGGGATGGAATCTTAGGTTTTCAAGAAGGAGGACCTCTCCTTCCCTTAGCCCTTCCACCTCCTTCTGAACCTCATCTCCAATACAATCATTTGCAAGGCGCACGTTCTTTCCCAAGAGTTGGGATAGCCTCTCTGCAACAGGAGCAAGGCTGTATTTAGAATCTCTCTTCCCTTTCGGCCTTCCTAAATGGGAGGCCAGGATGACCTTCCCCCCCTTTTCAATAGCAAATCGAATCGTCGGAAGAGTAAGGAGGATCCGTGTCTCATCGGTGATGTGATTCTTTTCATCCAAGGGAACATTGTAATCGACTCGGATCAATACCCTTTTCCCCCTTAGTTCAACCTGATCAATCTTTTGAATGTCCATCCTTGCCCCCTACCCCTTCCCTCCGTTCCACTCAATCCTTGAGTTGAGGGAAGAGGGGATCTAATCTTTCCAAGACGAACTATTTCTTCCCAAAGAGATAGAGAAACAACTCCACCATACGATTGGAGAATCCCCATTCATTGTCGTACCAAGAGATAATCTTTACCAATTTCCCGCCAATCACCTTTGTGGAGGGTCCATCCACAATGGAGGAGTGGGGATTTCCATTGAAGTCGATTGAGACAAGAGGTTCTTCACAGAAGCTTAGAATCCCCTTTAAACTCCCCTCGGCATAGGATTTTAAAACTCGATTTACCTCTTCGGTTGTCGTCTCTTTTTTTAGCCCTGCCACCAAATCAACCACTGACACATTAGGAGTTGGAACACGGATGGCCATTCCATCCATCTTACCCTTCAACTCTGGGATCACCAGCGAAAGGGCTGTGGCTGCTCCTGTGGTCGTTGGGATCATCGACATCCCTGCGGCCCTGGCCCGGCGAAGATCCCGATGGGGAAAATCGAGGATCACCTGGTCGTTGGTATAGGAATGAATGGTGGTCATCAAACCATACTCTACCCCAAATTCATCCACCAAAATCTTGGCAATAGGGGCCAAACAATTTGTGGTACAGGACCCCATAGAGAGGATATGATGTTTATGGGGGTCGTAAACTTTCTCATTGACTCCTAAAACCAAAGAGACATCAGGGTCTTTTGCTGGAGCAGAGATCACGACCTTCTTGGCCCCCGCCTCCAAATGTTTTGATCCTCCTGCCCGATCAGTAAATCTCCCCGTACTTTCCAGTACCACGTCCACCCCTAACTCTTTCCATGGAAGCTGGGAGGGATCTCTCAGGGCGAAAACCTTCACCTCTTTACCATCTATCAGAAAGGCCTCTTTTTTGGCTTCAATCTGTGCATGAAATTTCCCATGGACAGAATCGTATTTTAGGAGATGAGCCAATGTTTGAGCATCGGTGAGATCGTTGACTGCTACAAACTCTAAATCCTTTTTATTTAGACCTGCCCGCAGGACATTTCGACCAATCCTTCCAAATCCATTAATCCCAATCCTAACTGTCATAGGAAACCTCCTCCTTTCAAAATTTAATTTATTATATACCCTTTTCCTACCCATGGCGTCAATATTTTTCACTCATTCGGGGAATTAGGCAGGGATGAAGGTGGGCTGAAAAGACCTTTTTAGAGATCACAGGACAGACGGATGACAGATATAGCAAAGGTTTATGAAGGGGAGAACGACTTGCCTGTCATATAGAAAAATGTTATTAAAAAGAAGGAAAAGAAGGAGATCGTGAGATGCCCATTTATGAATATCAATGTGAAGAGTGTGAGAATGAATTCGAAAAATTAGTATGGAATACCTCTGAAAAGATCACCTGTCCTAAATGCAAAAGCAAGAGGGTTCACCGGATGATGTCTGCTTTTGCCTTTTCTGTGGGTGGAAAATTTAAGAGCACGGCCAATTCCTCTTGCAGTGGCTGTGCGGCCACCAGTTGTTCTACCTGTGGCTCTAAATGATGGAGGGGTAGAATAATGGGATCGTGGATTCTTGGTTGGAAATGAAGAGATCCTCTCCACCCCCATGATTCCATCATCCCATCCCTATCAAAAGATCATGGATGCAGAAATTCCCTTTTTTTCAAACCCTTCCATTAACTCCCTCCCAACGATATTAAAATAATCATCCTGGAGATATCGTTCCAGATTCGCCTTTTGATAAATGGCCTTGACCTTATGGGTATAATTCATTCGATCGATAAGGATTTCATCTACGAGACCCTCCAACATCCTCACCATCGATTTTGGATCCAAAGGAAGCATGGGACCGATGAAGGCATAGGTGTGGATCTTCTCCTGATGTAAGGATCTTAATGTTTTGACTCGGGCATGGATCGGAGGAGAATACGGTTCGAAGATCCGTTTCATCCCCTCATCATGGGTTGTGATTGAAAGGCCTACTTCAATCTTTCTAAACCTTTTAAAAAGATCCATGTCCCTTTCACAAAGAGACGAGCGGGTTAAGATGTGAATGGAAGGTTGAACCTCAAGCAGGGCTTCTAAACATCTTCGGGTCAGTTGATATCTTTTTTCAATGGGCTGGTAGGGGTCGGTCACCGTGCTAAGAGTAATGACCCCCTTGCTTGCCTGTTTTAACTGTTTCCTCAGAAGGGAAGGAGCATTTACCTTGACATCAATAAATTCGCCCCAGGGTTCATGGTGGCCAGTGAAACGTTTCATAAAACTGGCGTAACAGTATCGACAGCCATGTCCACATCCCACATAGGGATTGATACCATAATCAAAGCCAGGGATGGCGGTCTTGGTTAAAATGCTTTTGGCAAGGATCTCTTTGATTCTCATAATCCGTATTATAACGAAGATCGATAGAAATCTGAAGTCTCAGGGAATGCCTCACTGAAGTGGGAATCCCTGTTAGAATCAGGCAGGGATATCTCCGAAAATTTTATCAAGCGGAGCACTTCAAAAAGGGGTGGGTAAAAGTCATTTCATTCAACTAATCATAACACACAAGTGTATAAGAAATTCTGTAGT
>JBBIRT010000044.1:0-23747 GCA_037441725.1 Deltaproteobacteria bacterium
GCCACTTCATTGGCTGCATTTAAAATGGCCGGCATGGTTTCTCCTATCTCAATGGATTGGTAGGCCAATTTAAGGCATGGGAATTTTCCTGGATCAGGATGTGAAAAGGTAAGGGCTTCACTTTTAGAAAGATCAAGGGGAGGAAGATTCAGATGAAGACGTTCTGGAAAAGAGAGGGCATAAGAGATGGGAATCCTCATATCAGTGATCCCCATCTGGGTAACAATGGATCCATCAATATATTCAACCATGGAGTGGATGATACTTTGAGGATGGATGAGCACAGCGATCTTTTCAATAGGGATATCGAAGAGCCAGTGGGCCTCGATTACCTCTAATCCCTTATTCATCAACGAAGCGGAATCGATGGTAATCTTTTTTCCCATTTCCCAATGGGGGTGATTGAGGGCATCTTTTACCGTGACATCCTGGAGTCGAGAAAGGGGAAGGTCAAGGAATGGTCCTCCTGATGCGGTCAGTATCAAGCGATGGACATCCTCTTTTCGATGACCTAAAAGGGCTTGAAAAATAGCACTATGCTCGCTGTCAATTGGGAAAATCTGGACCTGATTCCGTTTTGCCTCTTCCATCAGGATCTTGCCTGCCATGACCAGAGGTTCTTTATTGGCCAAAGCAAGAGCCTTTCCAGTTTTAATGGCAGAAAGAGTTGGAATGAGACCAACTGCTCCCACTATGGCAGAAACCACCTGATCGACTTCGGGATGGGTGGCCACCTGAATTAACCCTTCTATTCCATAGACGATTTCGACCGGAACATCAGGAAGTTCATGTCGAAGGGCTTCTGACAACTCTTTGTTTAGGACGGAAACTACCTTCGGTCGAAATTGAAGGATTTGTTCTTTGAGTAATTTTATGTTGAGGCCAGCAGAGAGGCTGACCACTTTGAATCGTTCTGGAAATTGACTGACAATATGGAGGGTATTGACCCCGATGGACCCAGTTGAACCCAGGATGGACAGACGTTTCATGGAGTCTCCTTTAATAGATAGAGGAGAGAATAATGGAGAAAGGGAGCTGAGAAAAGAAAACTATCGATTCGATCCAACATCCCCCCATGGCCAGGGATAAGCGTTCCTGAATCTTTAACCTGGGCACTTCGCTTTAACATCGATTCTGTAAAATCTCCGAATTGACCTAAAATGCCTAAGCCAATGGCAAGGAAGATACATATCTTTTTTTCTAAATGGGGAAGGAAAAAGAAAGAGAAGCAGAAGGCTACAATAATCGAACCGATCATCGCTCCACCTAATCCTTCATAAGTTTTATTAGGGCTGATCCTGGGATAGAGCTTATGCCTCCCGATGGAGGAACCGATTAGAAGGGCAAAGATATCTCCACTCCAGACCGTAGCGATTAAAAATAGAACCCATAGCCTTCCATCGGTCTTATTTCGTATTAAAGAGATGTAGGCAAGAAGAAAGGCAATATAAAATACCCCAAAAAGGATAATTCCCATCTTTGAAATAGAAGTGGAGAGGTCCTTTGGAGTTGCCATGGAGAGTGTTGAAAGAATGAGGAGAATCAGGACTAAGAAGGGAGATATTCCCTTCGCATTCCCAAAGGAGATGATGATTGAAAGGATTAACCCCAAACCCATTCCTGTGACCCGATCGGTCCATCTGGAATGAGGAAGGGCAAGATTATAATACTCCCGAAGTCCGAAAAAGGTGGCCAGAAGGACCATCAAATGGAGAATTGTAGAAGGTCCCAGGGCGATTAAAAGAATTACAGGAGGGACCATGATCAATGACATCCATATCTTCCTCTTTTCAATTCTTGCCATCTTATCCCTTTTTAATAGTTCGGCGCTAAGCGTGCTTATTAGGCGTTCCTATAATTAATTCAGTTTTCCTCCTAAGCTTTGAACTCCGATTCCTAAGCGCTTAACCTCATTCATCTCTGCCGTTCAATTGTTCACTGATCAAACCAAACCTACGCTCACGGGATTGGTAATCGGCAATCGCCTTGAAGAGTTCCTTTCTATCAAAATCTGGCCACAGGGTATCGGTGACATATAGCTCCGTATAGGCGATCTGCCAAAGAAGGAAATTTGAGATTCGAAATTCTCCACTTGTTCGGATAAGGAGATCTGGATCGGAAATCCCATGAGTCCACAGATATTTGGAAAACAGGGCAGGGGTGATCTCTTCTGATTTTAGGCTTCCTTTTTGAAAATCTGAAAGAATCCCTTGAACGGCATGGAGGATTTCAGAACGGCCCCCATAACTCAATGCTAAATTGAGGATCATTTGATCACAATGTTCTGTTTTTTTTATTGTTTCTTGAAGTACTTTTCGAACGTCATAGGGGAGGTCGTCAATACGGCCAATGGCATTGAGCCGAATGTTATTCTGAACCATCTCTTCGCACTCTTTTTGAAGATAATCCTTAAGCAACCCCATCAGGGCATTCACTTCATCTGCAGGTCTTTTCCAGTTTTCGATGGAAAAGGCATAAAGGGTTAAAATCTTGATTCCCAATTCCCGACAAGTTCTTACCACCTCCCTGACGGCATCAATCCCTTTGATATGGCCATTAATTCGATTCAAAAACTTTTTTTTGGCCCATCGGCCATTCCCATCCATAATGATGGCAATATGTTGGGGGAGTTTTTCTTTATGAATTTCTTCCATAGAATTAAGGGGTTAATGAATCTCGAAAAAAGTGTTATTAAATAAAATACCATATTAATAAGGGTTTTTCAATCTTTGGACTCAAAGCCATTCGAGGTGTGAATAGAGAAGAGTTGAAAAGAATAGATCGGTTTAAATAGGAAAGGGGAGAGGGATTCTAAGCCTGTCCCTCTCCTTCGCTCACTTCTATTTTTCTATAATCGCTTCAACTGGACATACCTCAAAACAACTTCCACACTCTGTACATTTCTCTTCATTGATTGAATAAGGTTCCCCTTCTTCAATGGCTTCGGCAGGGCACTCCTCAGCACAGGTCCCACAGGCCACACATTCCTCAGTAATCACATAAGCCACTGGAATCACCTCCTTATTGAAAGATCCTGATTAAATTTCTAAAATTTCTTTTTCTTTTATGGCGAGAACGTCTTCAACCTTCTCAATATATTGGTCTGTTGATTTCTGGACCTTATCCATCCACTGGTGAAGCTGATCCTGAGAGATCTTCTTATTTTTCTCCAATCCTTTCAGCTGTTCATTTGCTTCCCTTCGGATATTCCGAATGGCAACTTTTGCTCCTTCAGCCATTTTCCTCACAATCTTCACGAGATCCTTTCGACGCTCCTCAGTCAACTTGGGGATGGAAATGCGAATGATCTTCCCATCACTAACCGGAGTGAGGCCCAGTTCAGATTTGAGAATGGCCTTTTCTATCTCGCCGATAGCGGAGGTATCCCAGGGCTGAATGGTGATAAGCCTTGGTTCAGGCACGGATAGGGTGGCCATCTGGTTGAGGGGGGTAGGGGTTCCATAGTAGTCCACCCGAATATCATCAAACAAAGCGAGGGAAGCCCTTCCTGTCCTGATTTTGTTCAAATCCGTTTTTAGTGAAGAGATCGTTTTCTCCATTTTCATCATTGCATCATCATAAACCTTTTTATCCATCATTCATCCCCTCACTTTTGTCCCTACCTTTTCTCCCAAAACGACCCTTTTGATATTTCCTTTCTTCTTCAGATTAAAGACAATGATCGGGATATGATGATCCATACAGAGAGAGATAGCTGTCGCATCAATGACCTTTAGCTGCTTCTTCAGGACCTCCAGATAAGTGAGTTCATTATATTTTTTGGCCTTTTTATGAAGGAGGGGGTCCGCATCATAGATCCCCTCGACCTTGGTGGCCTTAAGAATTGCATTGGCTTCAATTTCCATGGCTCGAAGCGAGGCAGTGGTATCGGTGGTGAAGTAAGGATTTCCTGTTCCTGCTGCGAAGATGACCACCCTACCCTTTTCTAAATGGCGGATTGCTTTCCTTCGAATATAGGGTTCTGCAACCTCCCTCATCTCAATGGCTGTTTGGACCCGGGTATGGACATTGATTTTCTCCAGGGCATCCTGAAGCGCAATCCCATTCATGACGGTGGCTAACATTCCCATATAATCAGCAGAGACGCGATCCATTCCCTTTGAACTTGCTGCCACTCCTCGAAATATATTTCCTCCACCAATTACTACAGCCACTTCTACCCCAAGGTTTTTTACCTCTTTGATCTCTTGAGCGATCTTTTGAACCACAGAAGGGTCAATTCCATATTCTTTTTCCCCACTCAATACCTCTCCACTGAGTTTCAGGAGGATTCTTTTATAAAGAGGCTTTTTCACACTTCTTTACCTTGATCAAGGGAGAGTTAAATGAGCTATGAGGACAATCCTTCACCCAATTGAAATCTTACAAATCGGCGAATCGCAATATTTTCTCCTACCTTGGCAATCATGGCCTCGAGTAATTCTTTAACGGTTAGGTCGGAATCCTTGATGTACGTTTGCTCTAAGAGACACACCTCGGAGTAGAAACGTTCCATTTTACCTTCAACGATCTTGTCAATTATTTTTTCGGGTTTTCCAGCCTCAAGGGCCTGAGTTCGATAGATTTCCCTCTCTTTTTTCAGAATTTCTTCAGGGATCTCCTCCCTCCTGATATATTGTGGATTGGCAGCCGCAATGTGCATGGCAATATTTTTTACAAAATTTTGAAATTCTTCTGTTTTGGCCACAAAGTCTGTTTCACAATTCACCTCAACCAGAACCCCCATCTTTCCTCCAGCATGAATGTAAGAAGAAATCAGGCCATCGCTGGCTATTCGGCCAGCCTTTTTAGCGGCCATCGCCAGTCCTTTTTTTCTCAAATAATCGATTGCTGCCTCTACATTGCCTTTTGATTCTTGAAGGGCCTTTTTACAATCCACAATTCCTGCCCCTGTTCTCTGCCTTAGGTCTTTTACCAATTCAACTGAAATTTCCATAAGATCCTACTCCTCTTCCATCTCTTTAACGATTTCTTCAACCTGGATTGCTTGGGAAGGCTCAAGCTGTTCGGTTTTTTCCTTTTCTTCTGGAGCCTTTTCGGTCTGAAGTTGTTTTTCTAAGATTTGCTTTCCTTCTATTACCGCATCTGCGATTTTGGAGGTGAATAATTGGATTGCCCGAATGGCATCATCATTTCCAGGAATGACATAATCCACTTCTTCAGGATTGCAATTGGTATCGACAATGCCAATTGAAGGGATGGATATTTTCCGAGCTTCCATTACTGCAATTCTCTCTTTTTTAGGGTCCACCACAAAGATTGCTCCTGGGAGTCGGTCCATATTTTTGATGCCTCCCAAGGATTTTTCTAATCGGTTTCTTTCCTTCTCCAATTCCAAAACCTCCTTTTTTGGAAGGAGATTATAGATTTCGTCATTCTTCATGGCCTCCAATTTATTTAATCGATCTATGGATCGTTTAATGGTTTGGAAATTGGTCAACATCCCTCCCAACCATCGATGATTCACATAGAACATTCCACAGCGGGTGGCTTGTTCAGCAATTGTATCCTGTGCCTGTTTTTTAGTTCCAACAAATAGAATGTATTCTCCTTTGGCCACGATATCCCGTACAAATTGATAAGCTTCTTTAAAGAGTTGGACTGTTTTTTGAAGATCGATGATATAGATTCCATTCCTGGATCCAAAAATATAGGGCTTCATTTTGGGATCCCAACGTTTTGTTTCATGACCAAAATGAACCCCAGCCTCAAGAAGTTCCTTCATCGTTACCGTGGACATCGAGCCCTCCATTTCAATTTCATTTCTCCTCCTTTAAAAAATATCCATGAATTTAATTGAGTTAACATAAGATGAGGTATTTTGCAAGAGTAAAAACTTTTAGGGGGTAACCCCTCACTGAAGCGGGGGAACATCCAACGATCAAGCAGGAATGCTTCCAAAAATCTTTTAAGGCGGATCATTTCAAATGGGAGTTTGCAAAAGTCCTTTCATCCAACCCCTTATAGCCTTTCAGTGCATCAGGAATCCTGTAGTTATGGCACAAGCTGAGGGTTCCATAGGTGAAAGTCGAAAACTTCCTTCCAGGATTTTATTTCAAAATGGAGGCTTCAAAATATTGGTTGTTATAGAGAAAAAGAACACTTGAGGGATAAATCTCAACCACCTTCATTCCTTCTACGAATGACCCTTCAATTGCCTTCATCCCATTGATCATAGCAAACCGCTCCGAGGGATCTTGAGCCCAGACAATTGCTGATATTTTAATCAAAGACGGGGGGATATCTGTTTTATTGGTAGAGGATTCAGAATGGATTGTTGATATTTCAGAGGAGGTCTCTTTTTTTTCTATGATCCTATCCTGACCTACTTCTTTTCCGCCTGAGAGGGGGTGAGGTGGGCTGGCCTCGATTGAAGATTTCTCCTTCGATGGTGGAGTCTCTTCCTTTCTTTGGATGGTTCTTTTTTCTTTATCTTGTATTGTCTCTTTGATTAAGGGGGCTAATTCTGCCACCTCTTTTTTAACCAACGGGTGTTTGACACTTGGAGGGAGTGTTTTTGGCTTTGGTAGAGTTTCAGGAAGAGGGGGTTCTCCGTTTATACCCGATTGAGGGAAGATGACCCTGGGAGGAGGGGAGGGTTCTTTAAGGAATCCGAATTTCAACAAAATATAGACGATGAAAAGGGTAGTCACCAAGGTGAGTGCAATGGTGAAAATGAGGAGGTTGGCCCTTTTCCTTGGAGGGGGATAATCAGCTCTGAGAATCTCCGCAGCGATATCGAAGGTTCCCTCTCGAAGAGATGCCTTTTCACGGTCCAATTTTTTTAGGGCATCAAGAATAACGCTCATTCTTTCCCTTTTCTGAGCCTTGGTACACCGAAACGATCGATGGATTGGTATAAAAGCATCAAAGTTTGACTTCCTACAATCCCATCCTGTTCAATTCCCTTTAAGGCTTGGAACCTCATCACAGCCTTCTTTGTATCAGCATCATAGGCACCTGTAGAGGGGTGATGAAAAACTCCGACCTCTCTAAGGAGTTCCTGAAGTCTTTTAATTGAATCTCCCTTAACTTGAGGTGATGCAATTACCATGAGATTTAAAAAATCTTTCCATAAGAGATAACCCTGGCCGGACCAGTACTTTTCCAGTTCATTGTATGGAAGGGATTTTCTCATTGCGATTGGGGGATCGATGAGAAGCGAATCATTTTCTATGCCGATGAGCGAAATAAAGCGTTTTCCCTGAATTCCAGGCATGGTTAATTCAAGGAGGGTAGGATAGTTAAGTCGAAGCAAACTGCCCATGTTTCCAGAAAATCGATAAAGTCGAAGCTCTCGATCTTGAACTTCATGTTCTATTTCATCGGATTGGAATAGGTGATATTTTTCAGGGGGAACAGGTGGAAGCTTCCAGAGGCTTGCCAGTATATTGAAAGCCCTTCGAGCACTTTCGGATTCAGAAATTTCAAAGAGATCATCGGCTGTTAAGCGAGGAAATTTCTCACCAGAAACTGGAAGGTTTTTTTGAATGGGAGATTGGACCTTCTGCTCTTGCCTTATAGGGTTAATCCAATGGATGAAAACGGTCCATTTGACATAGATGATTCCAGCCACGAAGGCCGAAAAAATGAGAAGGATTGGAATCAAAATGGGACGCCATCTTCGTTCGGAAGGGGTGTACTTTTTAATATCTTTTATCCCTACTGAGGCGATTCGAGAACCTATCCTTTTCTGATTCCTTGCATAACTGGCCAAAAGGATCCGATCACAGGCGACATTAATGAGCCTTGGAAGTCCATGTGAGAAACGATATATCTGTTTCAATGCCCCTTTTGAAAAAGCAACCTCGGACTTGCCTCCTGTTGCGATATCAAGACGATAATGAATATATTGAATGGTGTCTTGAAAATCCATGGGGTGTAAATGATATCGAACAGTGATTCTCTGAGCGAGTTGGCGCATTTCATTTCTCTTGAGAATTTCTATCAGCTCAGGTTGGCCTGACAAGATGATCTGAATGAGCTTTTCCTTATCTGTTTCGAGGTTTGAAATTAACCGAATCTGTTCCAGAACGGAGGTATCCAGATCCTGGGCCTCATCGATGGCGAGGACCACCATACGACCTTCGGCCTTTTGCTCGAGTAGAAATTGATTGAGGGATTCAAGAAGGCTGGAGGAGTGAGGCAGGGTGTAGGGGATATTAAATTCCCGATTGATATTTTGTAGAAGCTCAACAGGAGAAAGGTAAGGATTGAAGATCATTCCTGTTCGATGATGTTTTGAATCGAGGTGATTCAGGAGGGAGCGAAGGACCGTTGTTTTCCCAGATCCTACCTCGCCTGTAAGGGTGATGAATCCTACTTGATTGTTGATCCCGTAAAGAAGATGGGCAAAGGCCTCTCGATGAATTTTGCTCAAAAAGACAAACCGGGGATCCGGGGTCAGGTTGAAGGGTTTTTCTTTAAAACCATGGAAATGGAGGTACATCAGTCAATAACACCTTAAGCTTTAAAAAATTAAATAGATGGGATAGATTTATTGGACGATGTCCCTGAGAAAACCAGCCAGAATTGTGATGTTTTATCTAATTCTTGAAAATAAAGATAGCAAATTCAAGGGAAGATGTAAAATGGAATTTTAGAGAAACCTTTGAAACAAAGAGGCCCTGATTTTTTAACAGGGTCTCTTTGTCTTCCAAATTCAATGAGTCAATATTAACTTACCACAACCACATTGATTGCCTGTGGTCCCTTCGGGCCATTGGAAACTTCGAATTCGACCTCATCGCCTTCATAGAGGGTTTTAAACCCATTTCTCTGAATGGCTGAAAAATGGACGAAGACATCGTTCCCGTTGTCTCTCGAAATGAACCCATAGCCCTTCTTTTCATTAAACCACTTTACACGACCTTTGGCCACTACAACTCACCTCCTTTCATGGAATAGACTCGAGTAAGTTGTAATAGCCTTTGGTCCATAAAAGAAAGGCCGTAAAAGTTTTCAGAAGCACTTTTACGACCTTTTACGATCCAAATAAATACTTCTTACAACCTACTTTTATATCATATCATTTTATTTTTTTCTTGTCAAATTTTTCATCACCTTTCAAGGTTTGGGATTGAAATAAGTGTGATGAAGTGTCTCTTTCATCCTTTCCATCTCAAAGGTAATAGCATAAAGTTTTTTATGCCCCTCTATTAAACCGATCGATTGACCTGGATTTATGGAGAGAGTTCTTCCAATTTCATCCCAATAGCTTCCTGAAATCTCTGGGGATTCATGAATATGACCATGGAGGGTTAATAGGGGCTGAACGTATTTAATGAATGATTTGATGGCTCGACTTCCCACGGATTTCATTCCTTGAATCCGGTCTAACGGGGTTTGAAAAGGAGGGGAATGCATCAAGTAAATCGTTTTTTCTGGATGAAGTGGCTTGGGTAACCGATCCAGATCCTCTACAATTGTCTCCTGAGAGGTAAGAAAGAGATAGGGATCGATGGGAGTCAAATGGTCAATTGGATCAGGAGAAAGGACATAAGAAGGATTCTTCTGCGGGGGCCAAGGGGTTTCACGGTCATCCATCTTCTCAAATGTTTTCGGACGGAATGGAGTGGGAGGGACATAGGGATATCCAATGAGTTCATATCCATTTTTAAGGGAGAAACTCCTTTGATTAAGATCGATGATCTTTTCATTAGGTTTCTTAAAGATCAGGCGGTACCCTAAGTCCCAATTCCCAGCGATAAGGAAAATTTTTTCAACTGGGGTCATCCCTAATATTTTATTAAAAAACGATATGAGAAACTCCTCAATAAACTTCCTTTGATTGGGGATAAGATCTTCGTACCTTTTGCTTGGAGGGAAAGAGGGCAGAATATCCCCTCCAATCAAAATGATTTCTGCACATGAGGAGTCAGCTAATGAAATGAGCTCTTGAAAGAGATGGATTTCTCCATGGAGGTCAGAGGTATATAAACATCTCATTTTAATTTAATTAACAACGGGAAGGTCCTATTCTTCAAAATCATCAGAAAGAACCCATTTCCCTTTTTTACTTAAAATCTTAAAGGTTACCTTACAATATGAACATAAGACTAAATCCCCTGGCTTCTCATCGCCTTCAAGGGGAATATCTGCATCACAGATTGGACATTCTATCTCAGTAATCATGAAGACCTCCTAAGAGGGTTATGAGTTCAATATTCTAAATTTGAGAAAAAATCAAGCTATTTCTTTATCATACCTCATAAAATTTTTTCTTGCATCCACGTCTGAAGATATATTAAAAATAATGATAGGAGTGGATACCGGTGAATCGAAAACGGATGATTGGATATACAATGCTTCTCTTTACCCTCACCATTTTTCTCTGGGGATGCCCCCCTCCAGTGGTCGGGGTAAGACCACCTGAGCCTCGGATCGAATTTTATGGAGATCCTCCCCATCCCGAGGCCATTTGGAAACCTGGCCATTGGGCCTATAAGAGAGGGGAATGGGTGTGGATTCCAGGACGATGGATTAAACGCCCTAAACCTCATGCCCAATGGGTCCCAGGGCATTGGGAACCAAGAGGGGGAGGTTGGATCTGGATCGAAGGCCATTGGAGGTATCGATGAAAAGATTCGGAGCAATGGATGGGGCTTTCTCATAACAAAAGGATATAAAGATGTTTGGTTTAGGTTTTCCAGAAATTCTGGTGATTTTGGTTATTCTTTTCCTTATTTTTGGAGTAAAAAGGCTTCCTGAAATTGGCGAGGGATTGGGGAAGACTCTGCGAGAGATTCGAAACATTCGAGGAGAAAGAAGAACAGAGAAAGAGAAGGAAGGAAGAGACCCAGGGGAGGGGTTGGTCTCGGATGTGAAGAAGGAGCTTGAAGAAATCCCAGGATTAAAAGAGGTCAGGGAAGTCAGAAAGACTGTCCATCAAGTTAAGAATATAACAAAAATCTTAAAATAATAAGGCGCGGGTTTTAGCCTTAACCTCCCTATTTACCACTGAGTTTGGCCATTTACCTGTGAGAACTTCTAAGACGTTTTTTGCTGCCCTTCTTTTAAGTTCGCTGATCGAATTTTCAGAATAAAAACCAACATGTGGGGTGAGGATAACATTTTCCATCTTAAGTAATGGGTTTTGGGGGTCAGGAGGCTCTTTCTCCAAAACATCCAAACCAGCTCCTGATAGATGTCCATCCATTAATGCCTGAATCAAGGCTTTCTCATCAATGATGGCCCCCCTTGAGGTATTGATGAGGTAGGGTTTTTTCTCCATTTTCTTAAATTCGTTTTCCCCGATCAAATGTCGAGTCGAGTCATTCAATGGACAATGGATGGAGATAACATCCGATTCTTTCAAAACTGTATCAAACTCATTGAGTTCAATCCCCTCCAGATCCTTTCCAATATAGGGATCGAAGGCCATAATCCTGAAACCAAAACTTCTGATTCTTTTTGCTACCTCCATTCCGATTCTTCCACAGCCAATTAGACCTAAAGTTTTTCCCCTGATCCGGTGGATGGGTGTCCCCAACCGAAAATTCCATTGACCGTCCTTAACCCTTCCATTAAAGAAGGTTATTTTTCTCAGCAAGGCAAGGATCATGGCGACCGTGTGGTCAGCCACCTCCTCCATACAATAATCCGGCACATTGGCCACAATGATTCCTAAATCTGTGGCCGCTTTGAGATCAATGGAATCCACGCCTACTCCATAGCGAGAAATCACTTTGCATTTTGGAAGATTTTCCAGAACCCTGCGAGTCAGCAGGGCATATTGGTTCAGAAGGCCATCCGCCTCTCTACAGGATTGAATCAACTCTTTCTCTTCTTGTGCTTGAACTAATGAAACTTTTGCACCTACTCGACTAAGCTCCTCTACCTCTTCATCAATAGAACCATGATCACAGTCTGTGATCACCACCTGGTAGGTGTGCTCCATCTTTCACTCCTTGATTCAGGGAATTAAAACCACTTTTGCCGCTTGAAGATTTTCGAGGAGGTGGAAAGCTTCTTCCCACTTCTCAAGAGGAAACTTATGGGTGATCAGTTTCTCAGCCGGAAGTAATCCTTTTGAGATAAGACCAATGGCTCTCTCCCATGAGGTCCAACTGCTTGAGAAGCAAAAATCATAGTGCAAGGCCTTGAAAATTCCACGGTCATATGGGATAGAAATCTCTTCCTTCCCTGAAATCCCCATAGCGCAAATCCTCCCCAATCTTCTCACCATATCAAAGGCCTGATAGATTGCCTTTGAACCTCCTGATGTCTCAATGAGCATATCCACCCCGAGGCCATTGGTGATTTCCATGATCTTCTGGACTGGATCTTCTTTATCAACATTTATGGTAAAATCGGCTCCTAATTCTTTTGCCTTTTCAAATCTCACTCCTGCATCTGAACTTCTTCCCGTTACTGCAACCATTTTCACGCCAGTGGCTTTTGCAATGGCAAGGGAGATAAGGCCAATCGGTCCTGGCCCTGTAATGACAACCGATTCTCCAGCTTGAAGGTGAGATCGTTCAAGGATAGAGGTGATACAGACTGCAATAGGCTCAATGATCGCTCCAGCTTCAAAAGAGATGGAATCTGGAAGAGGGTGAAGGAGTCGTGCAGGCCCAGCGACGAATTTTGCATAAGCCCCGTTGATCCCAATTCCATAAGGTCTTTTTTGTTCACAGACCTGTGGAAATCCGCTCTGACAAGTATAGCAGATGCCACAAGATCCCGTGCGGGTTTCACTCACAATGCGATCCCCCACCTTCCATCCCTTCACCTCTTTTCCGACCTCTGCAATCACTCCAGAGAATTCATGCCCAAGAACGACAGGGGGCCAGTAGGGATGGCTGTCATGATAAATATGAAGGTCACTTCCGCAGACCGAGACGGCCTTCACTTCAATCAAGACCTCATCTTCTTTTATTTTTGGTTCAGGGATTTCTTGAATTTCAATGAGACCCTTTCCCTTTCCATATTTCACCACTGCTTTCATATTGTTTCCTCTCTTGGAATCTATTCTATTTTTTCACGATGGGAAGGATTTCTCCTCCTCTCTGAAGGACAGCAATTTTTGCATTCTGTCCAACCAGAGAGAACCCTATCTCCAATGCTTCTTGAGGGGTACGGGCATAGAGAAATCCCAGTCTTTCTGTTTGCTCTTTGGAGATGCCTTGAGAGACCATTATCCCCCTTGCCCTCTCTTTAATAATTCTCCCTCCATGGACTAAATGGGCAGCAACAGTGAGTTTTTGGATTTCTCCTTTCTGTACTTTTTGATTCACCACTTCAAAGGGTTGATACCCCATCTCAAGGACTTCAGGATGGCTAGGGGCTACTCCTTCAGGACAAGACGTAATCAAAATTACCACCCCCCCTTGACGGACTGCCAATTCGGAAGCATAGATTCCCTTTGTGGCGAGCCAAAGCTCTGAATCATAAGGAGAGGAGTCCGTAATGACGATATCTGCTTCCATCGGGAGGATAGCCTGATAGACCTGACGAGATCTCTTTGCCCCTGCTCGATAAGCAGCGAGAGGATCCCCTGCAACCACCTCGATCAAATTCTCTGAGCCATCCTGGACTGTGTTGATAATCCAATTCAGTCCAACCTTTTGGGCGACCCTTTCAATCTCTTCTTTCACAGGATTCTCAATCTCCCCAAGAATCTCGCGACCAGAAAATTGTGCGCTGAGCCAGTGAGTCCTTCCTGTTGTCTCTTCGCCACAGATTCCGGGTTGGATGATATTCCCTCCACCACTGAATCCAGAGACACGATGAGGAACAATCTGGCCAATGCCGATTATAAAATCGACTTCTTGGATTAGTCGATTCACCCAGATGGGAGTTCCACGTTCTGTTTCTCCCCATTTGATTAGTTGGGAAGTATCCCACCACGGGTGATTGAACACTGGGAATCTTTTTGGAATATCTTCTCCAAATTTTTTCAAAATCTCCTCTTCAGTCATGGGTCGATGGGTTCCCAGGGCGACCAAAATTTTAATATGACTTGGAGGGACCTCTGCCTTTTCCAATTCGGTCAGGAGACGGTGAAAAATCTTTTTGACAGGTGTGTTTCGGGTATGGTCATCAGCTAAAATCAATACCCTTTCTTTCCCCTTTAGGAGATCCTTTAAAGGGGGAGATTGAATAGGTTGAGAGAAGGCCTTCTCAATGATCTGATGATCATCCTCCTTGGTTTTTATAATGGAAGGAGAAAAGATTCCGAGAAGATTTTTCTCTGGAATATGGATAGGACTCATATCAGGATATGGAAAATTGATGAACATAGATTGAATAAGCCCTAAGCTTAAAACTTAAAATTCTAAACTTTAATTCTTCTCTCTTGCCTCTCGAATAACCTTTAGGAAGGCCTTTGCATTTTCTGTGATCACCTGTAATTTTTTCTCTTGTAAAGCCTTTTTATCAACCAATTCTCCCCCTACCCCCAAGGCGACTGCCCCTGCCTTGATAAATGCTCCTGCATTCTGGAGAGTTACCCCTCCTGTAGGGATAAGAAGGATCTGAGGAAATGGCCCTCGAATCGCCTTAAAATATTCAGGCCCTCCTAATTGAGCTGCAGGGAAGACTTTGACCAGGTCTGCTCCAGCATTCCAGGCCGTTAGGATTTCTGTGGGTGTCATTGTTCCAGGAATGACCACGGCACTGTAACGGTGGGCCAGATGGATGAGATCGATGTTCAGAATAGGGCTGACTATGAATTGAGCCCCTGCAAGCAGTGCTGCCCTTCCGGTTTCTGGATCCAATACCGTTCCAGCACCTATGATGATTTGGTCTTTATATTTTTGAGACAGTTCTTTAATTACATCTATTGCCCCTTGGACAGTCATGGTGATTTCAAGGGTAGTTACCCCTCCTTCTCTTAAGGCATCAGAGACTTCGATGGCTTCCTGGGCAGAAGAGACACGGATCACTGGAATCAATCCCTCAGAGATCATGCGGTTAAAGACTTCTCTCTTGTCCATAGAGTACCCCCTCATTAAAATTCAAAATTCGAAACTTAAAATTCGAAATTTCAAAATTCAAAACTTGTCTCCTGCACTTATCTTGAAATCCTTAATCCTGCGCCTTTGATTAGATTCTCAACCTCCTCCAAGGTACTCCAGTTGAAATCTCCTGGAATGGTGTGTTTCAAGGCCGCAAAGGCATTACCATAGGAAAGCCCTTTCCCGATTTCTCCCCCCTTCAACCAACCGTATAGAAAGCCAGCAGTAAAGGAGTCCCCTGCTCCAACACGATCAACAATCTCTACCCCGTACGTTCTATCCCTATAGATTTTTCCATTGGAATAGGCAATCGCTGTCCAGTTATTCCTCCAGACAGACAAATCCTCTCTTAAGGTAATGACAACGATTTTAAATTTAAAACTATGGGCCAATCTCTCAGCCACCGTTTCATAGTCTTTCTCTTTGATTCCAAAGACCACCTGGGTATCCTCCTCAGTGGTGATGAGAATGTCAACTTCTGCCATCATGGGCTCCTGGATTTTTCTGGCCTCCGAAGGGGACCAGAGTTTTTTCCGGTAATTAAGGTCATAGGAAACCGTGCAACCTGCTTTTTTCGCCGCCTTCAATCCCTCAAAGGTTACTTCTGAGGCAGATGGACTTAAGGCAGGGGTGATTCCGCTCACATGAAAGTGCTGAGCGCCTGAAAAGACTTTTGCCCAATCGATTTCACCCGATTGGATCATACTGATCGCTGATCCTGCTCGGTCATAAAGAACGCTTGAGGCCCTTGGAGAGGCACCGAGTTCAAGGAAATAAATTCCCACCCTCCCTTTCTCAGACCAGACAATATTGGAACAATCAACCCCGAATTCTTGAGCCCGATCTCGGATAAAGTAGCCAAGAGGATTCTTGGGAAGCTTTGAGATCCAGGCACTCTTCATTCCGAAACGGGTTGCCCCCACAGCCACATTCAATTCCGCTCCACCAGCATTTGCGTCCAATCTCCGGGCTTGCTCCAGTCTTTGAAAATTTGGAGGAGAGAGCCTTAACATTGCCTCGCCAAAAGTAACCAGATCGAACATGTTGATCCTCCTTTCAACTCAAGGGGATTACTCTATTTCATATCCTCTTTCTTTTATCATTGCCTCCAAGAGTTTTATTTGTTCCTCTGTGAAATGGTAAGGATGGCAGAGAATTCTTAGCCTCTCTTTGGATAGGACCTTTCTAACATTTTCTTCCTCCAGGAGATTAAAAATCTCTTCAAACGATTTAAGATGAACAAATTCTGACAAATCTTTCATGGCCAGCTCCTCACCCAATCCTGCCAGCCCCCACAAATAGATAAGCTCGGAGACAGGAGAGGCGACCACTGGATGACACCCTCCTGGAATAGCAAAGATACTTTTATCTCCGATCAAAAAGGCCTTCATCACTGTTCTTCCATCCATGAGGAGCTGAACACCATAAGGACCGAATTGATCTTGTTCTCTTTTTTTCCAGCGAAACCGGTGGTAATAAACCTCCTCATGGTCTGACTCATCTCCCTGGCCATTATCATGTTGATGCAGAGGGGTCCCTGACCAGAAGCCAGGAGGATTGTAAGTCTCTCCAACGACCAGATTTGAACTGGCATCCTTAGGACTGATTAAGGGGATGACATCCCTTCGCCACACCCAATTCCCCCTTGAAAAGACCTTGACCTCTTCATTGGGAAGAAAGAAGGGAGTTTTCTCCTTTAAGGCTGGGGCTTCGAAAAAGGCAATCTCCCCGTTTCCCCGAAGTTGAAATTTTGCATTACAAGGGATATAAAGGGCTGAGGCATTCGATTTTCCCTTTCCTGCAGAGAACAAACCCCCCATCCTTTTTCCCTGAAATAATTTCCCATTAACCTCTGCTTCGAATTCACCCTCTTGAGGAACGAGGACCATTTCTTTCTCATGGGTTTCGCTAATGATGGAGTTGGATCCTAATTGATATATCCCGAAACCCAAGACTTCAAGAGGGACCTCTTCCCGAAGGGGATCTAAGATTAACCCATTGGCTTGGCCGATGTAACGGATATGAGGATTAATCTCGTTCCGCTCAATCCGCTCGGCATATTTCTTCATCGTTGCTTTCATAAATAGGAACCCTCGTTTCGTTAAAAGGAGATGCGTTTCCCTTCTTCTGCTGAAACGTAGCCAGCATAAATCACTTTCACTACCTCTCTTCCTAAATCTATTCCAGAGATTGGGGCTCTATCTAATCGAATGGAATCAACGAAGTCTTCCAATTCCTGGGGAAATCCTTTCATCCAATCGTCCTCTGGGCTCGGAAAGTTCCAGCCTGCTTTGGTCTCCAATTTTTCAGCGATGTATTCTTCTCCAAAGACATGGGGTTCGGGGGCATAGACCATTAAAACATCATGGGGGTTGATGTTTACATGGATAACGGAATTTGAAAGGAAGATGCTTAGGATATTCCTCACCCCTCCCAACACCGTATCAGAAGCAAAAATGGTGGCGTTGGAGCCATCTTCGAAATTGATGATCATGACACCCCAATCCTCTACATCCACCCACTCTGATTGGAGATATTTTTTCTTTTCTTTTTTAAAGGCTTCCATTTTTGTATGGGAGCCTACCTCTGCGATCACCGATTTGGGACGGATCGGTCTTCCATATTTTAGCATTCCCTCATAATGTTTTAGATGGATAGCTGCACCAGCAGGATGAGAACCTAATCGCATAAGGGCACCCCCTCCTGAGGTCTTCCATCTCCTCGAATAGGAGGCTGAAGAGCCTGAATGGCCTTGTTCCGCTCTGATTTCTAAAACAGTCCCTTCGCTTGACCTTATCAGACGCTTCAATTTTTCAAAGGCAGGGGAGTAAATCCAATTTTCAGCATACATGAATTTCACTCCATTTTTTTGGATACTCTGGATCATTCGATCACAGCCCTTCAGGGCTTCTTTTAGCATCAACTCTTTCGGGACAGTAAACCCCACCTGTTCCTCTTCCCGCTCTTTACCAAAATAACCTGTTAAAGGTTTTTCACAGATGATATGTTTTCCAACTTCTGCAGCTTGAATGGAAAATTCTTCATGGAGATCGGTTGGAATACATAAGTCCACCACATCGATATCAGCACGTTCAAGGATCCGACGATAATCATCGTAATGGTCAGGGATATCGAATTCTTTCGCAAAAGCACGTGCATTTTCCATTTTTTTAGAGGCTACGGCGACGACCTCTACCTTGAGACCTCTTAGCTTGGACAGGTTTCTTAAATGCCAATGGGCTGCCAATTGGGTTCCGATCATTCCCAGTCTTACCCTCTCCATCTTCTTCTCCTTCGCCCTTATCTTTGTGCCACCACCTCGTAGACCTGGACGGAGCTGTGCTTATAGAGAGCTTTGATTTTTGGTGAAAGCGTTTTATGGTCTGCTGACTCTCTCCATGCTAAAGCAGTCTCAAGAGATTGAAAGCGAATCACCATCTGATAGACGGCCTCTTTTCCATGTTCTTTCAGTAAGGCCACGGAGAGAAAGCCGGGTTGCTTCGCCATGGCTAAGCTGTATTCCTCTTTGAATAATGCTTCAAACTCACTCTCTTTACCTGGGATCACCTCAAAGGTGACATGCCTCTCAATCATTGTATCCCCCTATTCTAAACTCTAAACTAAATTATCCTTTCATTCCTTTTCCAAAATGGCCGGTCGAACAAATGGGATCCCCTCTATAGTGATAGTTAGAGTTGGGTAGAGAATGGGATAAGTAATCATCTCCAGGCCTTTAGAAGTAGCGAGAATGGTATCCTCGGACTTCGTTCCAGTGATGGAGGGATTCCAAGTGAAAGCCTGGTTCTCTTGGACGATCTCTGGTGTTTTAAAGTTGACCCGATAATCCCTCCCTGTATAGCCAATTGAACCTCCCTGATGGTGAAGCTTCCACTCATCAGGGTATCCTTTTTCTTTGTAGGCATGGATCGCTTTTTGAAGGACTTCCCTTACGGGAATACCTGGCCGTGTATGAGCCATCATCGTGCAGTAGATGAAGACATTGGCGTCATACTTCCTTTTCAGTTCATCAGGTAATTTTCCAAAGTGAACCAATCGAGTTAATGAGACGACAAGGCCCCATTTTCGAGCATTGACAGAAAGCATAAAATATTTTTTAATTCCGTTTTCTGTTGGGATGGGGTGACGGAATTTGAAAACCCGATCATCGGCAGCAGCCATCAAGGTGATAGGGTCGATTCTATCTTTCCATATCTCGTTACAGAGCCTTCCTACCACCTCGGATTCCTTCTCTCCCTTTTGGGTCTGCATCAATGTCTTCTCTAAGGCTGATGAAACTTTTTTCCCTAACCACTGATATCGTTCCTGTTCCTCTGGAGTCAAAGAGTAACGAAGCCTTGCAATTTCCTCAGTCAGCACGGTTGCATTCTGAAAGGGGACGTCGCAGCCAATGGGTCCATCCCCCACCAGTTCTTTTACTATGGAAGCTTCCTGATCTTCATGCCAGGGGAAGGTTTTAATGATAAACCCTTGTTTCTCCAAACCCTCTTCATCCATCATGCGAGGGGCTTCGATATTGTTTGAGATGACAAATTTTGAATTCTCTGTGATAAGGAGAGTGGTGGCCCCCATCTCTGTTGTGATGCCTACGAGATTGAAACCACCACAGGTCATCCATGAGAAATTAGCTTGACGTTTAAGAATGAGAGCCTTGAGTCCCCTGGATCGAAGAAACTCTCGGATCCTTGTCTCCTTCTCTTTGATTTCATCCTCAAGGGCCATTCCTGCTTTCCTCCTATTGCGCCAATACTTCTGGCCAAGTGGTCACCGTCCATTGGGTTTTAAATAACTCGTCGACCGCATCTCTTGCCTTACTTCGGAATGACTCAGCATCCGGGATGACCACCTGCATCCCCTTTCGTTGAAGGTCTACAAGGATTGCTCCCTCACCTGCTTTAATTTTGTTATTGGCCCACTCCTCTGTTTCCTTGCCGGCCTTGACGATAAGTTCCTGGTCTGCCTTGGAGAGTTTGTCGAAGAAGGGCTTATAAATCAAGATGCCGGCAGTCTGAACGAGATGATTGGTCATAATCAAATGGCTTTGGACCTCATTTAATTTGAAAGATTGAATTTGTGGAAGGTCTCCTTCAGAGGCCTCAGCCTTACCTGTCTTGAGCGAATTATAAAGCTCGGGTAAAGGGACTCCAATTGGATCCGCCCCGATGGCTTTCCAAACGGCCATCCAACTCGGAATAGGAGGCAACCGGAGCTTCAGCATGTACGCATCCGCAGGTGTGTAGAGGGGTTTCTTTGCCGTCGTCTGCCGGAGTCCCCGGTAGATGGTTGTTAAAAACTTTAGATCATTTTTCTCTAATTGATTTCTTGCCTCCTGTCCGAGCTTTCCGTTCCAGACTCGCATATAGTGATCGAAATCCTTCATCACATAGGGACCGGTGAAAAAGTAGTATGGAGGGGCGTAGAATTCAAGAAACTGGGTTCCGTTTGACTGCATCTCGATCTCACCGTTCCTGTTCATCTTGGCGATGTCGGCTTCGCTCTTGGTCCCAGCGTCAATCATAACCTCAATCCGACCGGCACTCCCCTTCTCAACCAGCTCCTTAAATTTTTCAGCTGCCTCAACGACAATACCCCCTTTGAATGGGCTACTCATACGGATGGTTGTCTCTGCTGAGATGGCATTTCCGATGCCTATAATAATGACACAGAGAATTCCCATGATTGAAAGAGCAGATCCGAATCTAATATGTTTCATTTTCTCTCCCTCCTTCCTGAATCATTTTTTGATCTCCTTGACCAGTTTGCTATAAAACTCATCATCATTAGCCATTAATTTTCCAAAATCCTCTGGCCCAAGGTATGAAAGGTTGACTACCATGTCCTTTGCATTCTTTATAAAAACTGGATCTTCCATTCCCTTTTTGAAAGCATCATGAAGTTTTTTAATCACCTCAGGGGGAGTGCCCTTGGGTGCGGCCAATCCCCGCCACTGACCCATGACAAAATCGATCCCTTGCTCCTTCACGGTTGGAACATCGGGAAAGAGTTCAAACCGCTTCTCTGCAAATAGGGCAATAATCTTCAACTTCCCTGCCTTTACGTGTTCGATCCCTTCGGGTGGAGACACCGAAACAGCATTAATATGGCCTCCGAGAAGGGCGGTTACGGATGGACCTCCACCTGCAAAGGGAATATGATTGAATTTCACACCAGCGGTCTTTTCAAAGGCAAGAGCAATGAGGTGAACTCCTCCGCCTGCGCCTGAGTTGCCCACGGTGATCATGTCAGGGTTCTTTTTAGCATAATCTAAAAACTCCTTGAGACTCTTCCATGGGGCATCTGATCTTACTAAAAACATGCCTGGGTCTTTCACTACATTGATGATAGGGTCAAAATTTTTATAGGTGAAGGCAGTGGTCACCTGATGGGGAAGGATGGTAAGAGGTGTAATCGCTGAAACAAGGGTGTAACCATCCGGCTGGGCTTTCATCGCCTCTGTATATCCAACTGCTCCGGCTCCACCCGTTCGGTTCACAACGACCACAGCCTTTCCAAGGTATTGCCCTGTGGTTGCGGCTAATGCTCGAAAGATTAAGTCCGTTGCTCCGCCTGCTGCCCAGGGGATAATGATCTGAACCTCTTTGGTTGGAAATTCCGCAGCCTGAAGAGGGATTACGAAGATGAGAGACAACATGAATAGAATACTAAGAATTCTTTTCAACATAACAGCACCTCCTCTCGTTTTAAGCTAAATGCTCGAAGCTTAAAAATTAAACCTTTTACTCATAACTGTTAAATGATAACTCTTAATTTTTTTCATCCCCTCCTTTCTTTGATTTTAATAAAACACGAGATATCGGAATCAGTAAAAAGATCAAGGTGGCAAGCAGAAAGATCAAAGAGATTGGCCGCTGAGTAAAGATTCCAAAATCCCCATGGGAGATCATCAAGGATTGGCGGAAGGCCACTTCCAATTTCGGACCGAGGACTAATGCTAAAAGAAAGGGTGCACCTTCATAAGCCCATTTTCTCATCAGAAATCCTATGCCTCCGAAAAGGATCATCATCCAGATATCAAAAACGGAGTTATTCACGGTATACATCCCTGTGATGCAGAAAAGGATAATGAGGGGTAAAAGGATCTTTTTGGGAATCCGGAGTATATTTGCAAAGAGAGGAACGAAAGGTAGGTTAAGAATGAGGAGAATAAAATTTCCGATATACATACTGGCAACCACCCCCCAAAATAGTTCTGGATGCTGGCTGATCATTAATGGACCTGGTGAAACCCCATGGATCAGAAGGGCACCCAAGAGGATGGCGGTAGGAGGAGCAAAGGGGATTCCCAAGACAAAGAGGGGAATGAAGGCTGCCTGACATGCTGAGTTGTTTGCAGACTCAGGTCCGGCTACACCCTCAATGGCTCCCTTTCCAAATTCTTCAGGATGTTTGGACACTTTTCTCTCTATCATGTAAGAGGAGTAAGTGGCAATGACAGGCGCAGGCCCCGGGACAAGACCTACGCCGAATCCAATCCCTGTTCCTCTTAGAATTGCTGCAATCGATCTCTTTAGATCTTCCCAACTCGGATAAAGATCTCTTAAACGGGGTACGATCACCTTCTGCTCCAGCAACTCTGAGGGCTGATTCACATTGACCAAAACCTCTCCTATTCCAAAGAGTCCAATTGCAACGGCAACAAATTCGATTCCACTGAGAAGAGGGATTGAACCGAATGTAAAGCGGGCATCTCCAGTCACCGGATCGATTCCTATCGTTCCAATGATCAGTCCGATAATGGCCATCATGAGGGCTTTAAGCAGAGATGTTCCAGTCACATTGCTTAGGACAATAAAGCCAAAGACCATTAAAGAGAAATATTCAGGGGGGCCAAAGGCTAATGCAGCTTCAGCCAATGGTGGAGCAAGAAAAACCAATCCAAATATTCCGATTGTTCCGGCAATGAAAGAGCCCATTGCAACGATAGCCAGAGCAGGCCCGGCTCTCCCCTTTTGCGCCATCTGATAGCCATCGATGCAGGTAATCACAGAGGCGGTTTCTCCAGGGACATTCAGAAGAATAGAGGTGGTCGAACCCCCATACATGGCTCCGTAATAGATTCCAGCGAGCATGATGATGGCCGATGTGGGATTAAGACTGAACGTAGCAGGGATAAGCAGGGCGATTCCGGCAATTGGCCCGATCCCGGGTAAAACTCCGATCAATGTTCCGACAATGGCCCCTATCAGGCAATAGAATAAGTTATGAATTGTTGTGGCGATACTAAAACCATTAACAAGATGGTGTAGTGATTCAAACATCTACTTAGCCTCGAAGGATGAAGGGTGAACGAACTATTTGACTTTCACCTCATTTTCTAAATTCCCAGCCATCCTCTTGGTAGCGGGATCTTGAGCCATTGGACAAATAAGAAATAACAAGCAATGGCTGTGATAAGAGATAGAGGTAAGCTCAATCTCCAATTTTTTACCCCGAGAATCCTCATCAGGACCAACATCAAGAGAAATGAAGAGAGTGGGAACCCCAATCGGTTAAAGAGCCATGTGACTAAAACGATTGTTCCCAAGAAAAGGATCAATTTTACTTGAGACTCTGGAATTTCACCTGAGATTTTCCTTTTTATCTGGACTTTTTGCGCCTGTAAAAAAATTCTAAAAATGAAGATGCCTGATAAAATCATAAGAAGTATTCCCAGGCAAAAAGGAAACAACCCTGTTCCTGCCATTCGGAAGGTTCCAATCGGCATTCTTAAAGAAAGAATGGTCGTAA
>JBBIRT010000045.1:0-23351 GCA_037441725.1 Deltaproteobacteria bacterium
CTTTCAGTGCAAGAAAAAGGGCATCTGTCCCAGAACCTACTCCAACCCCATATCGGACCCCACAATACTGGGAAAATTCCTTTTCGAAAGCGGAGACCTCCTCTCCCAGGATGAAGCGACCCTTCTCAAAAACCCCTCTGATTGACAAAAGGATTTCGTTCTCAATCTCTTGGTATTGCCTTTTAAGATCAAAGAATGGAACCATTTTTAACTTAAGTCTATGGGTCGTCCTGAAAACGGGTTCAGGTGGACTGCTTTGGCCTCTTTAATCGTTTACTCCCAATACTCTTTTTTGTGTTCCCGATAGAATTCAATGGTTTTCCGGAGTCCCTCCTCAAGAGAGGTCTTGGGTTTCCAACCTACTACCTGCTTGATCTTAGAGATATCGGTATAATAATCTCCAGGCTCGACTTCCTTCCTCTCCTGGGTAAATTCTGTAAAGGCCACCCTCCCTGTCCCTGCAATCTCAACGATCTTTTTTGCAAGATCGATGAAATTGATGGGAATCCCGGTTCCAACATTGAACACTTCTCCATAGGCCTGATCACAGGTGACCACCTGAAGAAAACAATCAATTAAGTCATCCACATAGAGAAAATCTCTTAGAATCCGGCCATCCCCAAAGACAGGGATCACCTCATCATCAATCGCTTTTCTTATAAACCAATTCAGCACCCCATATTCATCATGGGCCATCTGATGGCGGGGGCCATAGGTATTGGTGATCCGGAGACAGATTCCAGGAATTTTATGAACATCATGGTAGACAAGAACCATCTTTTCTGCGGTCAGGTTGGTGACCGCATAAATTCCTTTTGGATTGGTCGGATGGTCCTCTCCCACAGGGAGCGTCACACTGGCCCCATATTCTCCCCGTGTTCCAGCAAATAGGATCTTTACCTCTCGATTATTTTTCCTACAGGATTCCAGTAAAACCAAAGTCCCTCGACAATTGATATCTAAATCCTGAATTGGATTCCGGATACTATCGACATGATTCACCTGACCCGCCAGATGAAAAATGATCTACTGCCCCTTCACCAAATAGTCCATGGAATGCGCATCCCTTACATCACTGAAGTTGATATGGATACGATCAGCAATCGCTTTTACATTAAAGAGATTCCCTCCCAGACGGGGCATCATATTATCCACAATCGTGACCTTTGCCCCTAATTCAATCAATCGGGCTGATAGATTGGATCCAATAAACCCAAGCCCGCCGGTCACTAACACCCTTTTCCCTCGAAAAGCCTTCTCAAAAGGAATCATCCTGATTCTCCTTCATTTTCTCCTTTAGGTTCTTCTCCTTGCTCTTCCTCTCTCCATCTAAGGAAGAGGGAACGAAATATTTTTTTTCAAGTTGAAGCTCCCACAATTTGGCATATTTAATAAAAACGTAGAACATGGTGGAAACGATGATAATGAGGCCGGGTAATCCATCCCGAAATCCTGATTTAAAAAGATACTCCTTGATAAATCGAAATGGAGGGTGAAGAAGAAGCCTAAAAAGGCTAAACCTTTCCCCTCTCTGAAACAGATCCTCTGCTGCAATCTTAGAATATCGATCAATGGTCTGGATTTGATCTGAAATATTTCTATAGGTATAGTGTAAATATTGATTTTTTAAAAAACCGATTTTCCCATCCACCACTAATTTGGCATGGAGCCCACCCTCCCATCGTCCCTTTTCCCTCCGATAGAGTCGGATTTCACCATCTGGATACCACCCTCCATACCGAATCCATCTCCCTAAATAATAGGTCCTCCGATAGACAAAGTAAGCATCAAACTCTCCCCCCCTGTCTAACTCTTTTTGAATCTCCTCGGCTAATTCAGGAGGGATCTCCTCATCCGCATCCACAAACATAATCCATTGATGCGTCGTCAGATCAGCAGCATACTGATACTGATCACGGTGTCCGGTCCAAGGCCTACGATACACCTTTTCTGTGTATCTTTGACAGATCTCATAAGTCCCATCCTCACTGAAGGAATCCACAATAACCAACTCTTCAGCCCAGGTCAGGCTCTTCAGACATCGCTCAATGGTTCGTCGATTGTTTGTTGTCAGGACATAAACAGAAACTGGGATTTTTTCGATGGCCCCTTTTTGAGTGCTCATGGTTCATCGTTTATCAGCGAGCTCTTTCAATTTGATGTCAATGATCTCCTCCACTTCGTCCACAGTGATGAGCTTCATGCATCGATGATCTGTTGGACAAACCCTATTGGAACAAGGGCTGCAGGAAACTTCCTTCTTTACCACGACATTCTTCTCTCCCCATGGTCCTGTGACTTTCGGATTCGTAGGACCAAAGAGGGCCACCACTGGGGTTCCGACGGCTGTGGCGATATGCATGGTGCCTGTATCATTGGTCACGAGGAGATGACATCTCTCTAAAATCGCTGCCAATTGGAGCAGTCCGGTCTTCCCAGCCAAGTCTATCCCTTGGGTCCCTAAATGTGGCAGGATCTCTTGAATGATGGGACGTTCACCCTCTTTTCCAAAAAACAGTATCCGGGCTTGCCATTTTTCGAAGAGCCTCTTTCCCAACTCTGCAAATCGATCTGGATACCAGCATTTAGCTAACCCATAGGTCGCACCAGGATTGATTCCTATTAAACACCCCCCCTCTGGAATCTCCAAACTTTTTAGAAGATGATCGGCCCACCTTTGATCCTCCTCTCTGAGGACAATCTTTAGAGAGGGGGAACTTCTCCCCTCACCTAAAAAATCAATTAACTTCCTATAATAATATATCCGATGGGTCTGGAGAATTTCTTGGGTCCTACGAAGCCCATGGGTAAGAAAGAGGGAGCGACCTTCGCTTCGGTAACCCATTCGAACTGGAATTCGAGCCAAGTAGATATGAAAGGCGGATCGAAAAGATCGAGGAAGAATGACAGCCAAATCAAAATTTCTCTTTTTTAAAGATTGGCTCAGGAGGATATCTTCCCAGAGGGAGGAGATTCCTCTCTTTTTCTTAAAGGGGATAATCTCATCAATATAAGGAGAGGTCTTCCACAGGTCAACCAAATAGCTGGGCACTAAAATGGCAAGGTGAGACTTGGGAAAAAGGTCTTTTAATTGTTGAACAGCAGGATAGCTTAAGATGGTATCCCCTACCCAATTGACCCCTCTGACCAAGATTCGATTGATTTGACTAAAATTATGTTTCAAAACTTCCAATCCTTTTCTCTTATGGTTCGATAAGGAATAATAGGGTATTGAATGAAAAAAATCAATCGTTAAAGAATTTCAAACCGTTTTGGATAAAATGTTCTGTGTCGCTTTAAAGACATCCTCCACTGAAATGGATCTCATACAGAGAAGCTCTTTACAGGAATATTTATGGCAAGGATTGCATCCCACTCCATTTCTAACCTTGATATGATTCCCAAAAGGTTCATTCTCAATCGGGTCTGTGGGACCATAGAGCACCACCACCGGGGTCCCCATCAGAGAGGCAATATGCATAGGACCCGTATCCCCCCCAATATAGAGATCACAATATTTATAGACCTCTCCCAGTTGGGTCAAAGACGTTGTTCGAGGAGCCAGGAGGGAAGATTCGTTCATCCTTTTTTGAATTCCTTGAACCAACTCCAGCTCCCTCTCTCCCCAAGTAAAGAGGATGGTTGCATCGAGTTCCCTGACCAAACGATCTGATAATTGGGCATATCGATCAGGCAGCCATCGTTTAAAAATGGCTTTAGGACTGGTCCCAGGGTGGATGGCGATCAAAGGCCTTTTAAAAGGTTTTTTAAAAAAAGAGGCAATATAATCTTCATACTCCTGAGGAATATGAAAATGATATGGAATCTGTTTAATCTCCTGACCGATCCCTTTAAGAAGGGTAATATTTCTTTGAAAACGGCTGATCTTCTCCTTTGGGAGGGTAACCTTCACATTTGAAAATAAAAAGTTCATCTCTTTGGTCGATCTGCGGTCATATCCAACCCTTATGGGAGAACCTGAAAGGTAGGAAAGGATTCCACTTTTAAGGATCCCGTGAAAGTCAAAGACCACGTCAAATCGATGTTTCCTTAAAGCCACTATGAAATCCCACATCTCTCTTAATGTTGTTCCCATTCTTGTGAATGACCTCATTCCCTCAGTCCACCTTCTCCTCGGAAAGAGGATCACCTCATCCACTTCGGGTTGACTCCTTAATAAGGATTGAGAGGGCTCTTCTGTTATCCAGGCAATGAAGGTCGTAGGATAAATCTCTTTTAACATCTTGATGGTGGGTAAGGTTCGAATGACATCTCCCACCGCACTTAGCCTTAAGACCAATATCTTCTGGAATTCCATTGTTGAAACATTATCTTATTGTAATCGATTTTTCAAGGAAATACGGTTGGAGTGGGTAATGCATCACTGAAGTGGGGAACCCTATTAGAATTAGGCAGGAATATCTCCAAAAATTTTATAAAGTGGAGCACTTCAAAAAGGGGTGGGTAAAAGTTATATCCTCCAATAAATCATTGCCTTATATTGCCTAAGGAATTCTGTAGTGATGGGACAAGCTGATGTTTCCACTATAAAATTTTCTCCGACATCCCTGCCTAATTCCCTGAATGAGTGAGGTATTACTGGAGTGGGGTGGGGTCGAAGGAATAGAAGGACCGAAGTTAGTGGGAAGTTTTTCCTATGAGGCAGTGAAAGAATTTTTCGGGAAGCGTTCTCGTCTTCCCCTTTGAATCGACACATAGGTGTTGCGTCTCTCCCTCTGCAATCAACTCATCCTGATCCTTACGGAGCACCTGATAACCAAAGGTAACCATCCTCTTATTGATGGCCTTTAAACGAGTGCGTACCACTACGGTTTCATCGTACCGGGCTGAATTTCTGTACTTGCAATGGACCTCTGTGACAACCAGTTTGTATCCTAAGGCCTCTAAATCTGCATAGCGGAATCCCCTTTCCCGACAAAATTCGGACCGTCCAACTTCAAACCAAATGAGGTAGTTGGCATAATAGGCCACCCCCATCTGGTCGGTTTCAGCATACCTAACCCGAAGCTCTGTATCCACGAAATCCATCATTCAGGCCCCTCCATCTTTAAGATGGGTTTTCTGGAATCTGGAACTTCTAACTTTTACAGGGCTCTTAAATACTCAGGTCTCAATAACTCCGGATCTTTCCTATTCAAGACTTCTCGAATTCGTTTAAGGGCCCCCTCCTTCTCCTCAGGCATTTGAATCCTTAGGGGAAGATAATTTGAGGCATGATTGGAAGCGAAGAAACAATGGGTGAAATGGCAATGGGTAATCATGGTCTCCAGTTCCTGAATCAGACCGAATGGGGTAGGCAAAATCAATTTCCCTGTCTTGATCTCTTTCTCAATCGGTGTTCCTGGAACAACCATGAGAGAGAGGACCCCCACATAGTCAGGATCCATTTCAGAAAGGACCCTGCCAGTCTCAATGGCATGGGATTGACTTCTCTCAATCCCTCCAATGCCTAAGATCACGGTGACAGAGAGAAGGATCCCAGATTCTTTCACCCTCTTGCCCGCCTGAATCAATTGATCCACCGTCGCATTCTTTTTTATTCTTTTTAAAACCTCAGGATCTCCTGATTCTAATCCTAAGTAGATAATTCCTAACCCCATCTCTTTTAGGGCTTTCAATTCCTCCCTATCCTTCTGTAGGATGTCTCTTGCATTTGCATAGATCCCTACTCTCTCGAGTCCCCTTAACTTTTCCTTGAGGTATGAAAGGATATGAAGCAAATCGCTTTGGGGAATGACCAGGGCATCCCCATCCGCTAAAAAAACTCTTCGAATCCTATAGGGACTGACCTCATTGATATCTTCTTTTATCTCTTCAAAACTCTTAATACGAAAGCGTTTCCCCTGGTAGGCACTGCAGAAGGTACACCGATTGTAGGAACACCCAACGGTGACTTGAAGGATCAAACTGTTTGCCTCGCTTGGAGGCCGATAGATCATTCCCTCGTACTTCATTTTAACTCCTATGCCTTTATTGCCCCCATTGTTTATTTTTCCTCAAATTGGTAAATGATCTCATCCTCCTTTACCATTCCCAATTCCTTTCGAGCTATCTCCTCAATATAACGCTGATCGCTCTGAAGTTTTTTTATTTCTTCTTTCAACTTTTGATTCTCCTCATTCAGTACCTGATTGTTCTCCTGGATTCTGCTCAATTCCTTTTCAAGTTGAAAAAGATGGAGGATCCCATTCTCTCCAAAAAATGTGAGTAGCCCAAGAATAAAAAGGAATATCAGTATAAGAAAAAAAAGACGCCTTTTTTTCATTTCAGATGGAGTTACTGTAATTTAAATTTTATGGGAAGGGTCCCCCACTGTTCTATTTGAGGTTGATCTTTTGGTAACGGAGCGAAACGCCACTGCTTCAAATATTGGATGGCGACTCTTTCCAACTCCACATCCCCTTTGATAGAGGGGATCACCCGATCCACCCTTCCATCCGGTAATACCCAGAGGGTTAACTCTATCTCTGCCTCGACCTTCAGTTTGACCTGGGGAGGAGGGGGTCTTTCTAAAATTCTTCGACTGACCAGAGGACCTTTCATCCCTAAACGGAGGTTCTCCTCAAGAGGTTTTTCCTGAGATTCCCTCTCCTTCGAACTTAGAAGCCTTTCAATCACTTTCTCTGTTCCTCCATCCTTTAATGTGAGGAGGTCCATGGCTTCCTTAATCGATGGGATTGGAGGTTCAGGATAATGAAGCTCCTCTTTCCTCTTTAAATATTCTTTCACTTCCCTATCCATCTTCTCGAATTCAGGGGTCCCCTTAAAGGCCTCGATTTTCTCCTTAAGGGTAGGAAAAGCCAACTTCTGGGGTCGAGGATATTCAGGAGCCAATGCCCTCCAGTCTTGACGGACGCTGGCTTACTCCATCTTCTTCAGAATAAATTCTTCCCTGATCCGCTTCTCTTCCTGAGAGGTCTCATCCCCATTCCATCCCAAAATCCTTTTGCTCTCCTGTGTAAGAGCCCTCCATTTCTCTTTCAAGCCACTGAGAAGATAGGGAGAAAGGATAAGGATCAAGGAGAAGACCCCTATAGAAATCACAAGGGCTCCGATAAATAGCCTACGCCTTCGCCCCTTCATTAGTGAATATCCCCTCTCTCCACCATATTGAGCATCTTTCGGGCTACCTCTTTCCGATTATGATTCTTGCTCTTCTCCAACAGTTTTCGATAGACCTGGGTAGCCTAATAAATTCTTTTTTCTTCCACATAAAGATCACCTAATTTCAGAAGGGATTCCTCCGCCAAATCCGTTAAATGGGGGTAGAGATAGATGACCTTTGAAAATTGAATGAGGGCTGACTCTCGATTTCCAACTCCCCAATAGGCCTCTCCCAACTTGAATTGGGAAAGACTGGCCACCTTCTCATCAGAGCTTTTGGTTGCCACCGTGAGAGCGGTGATCGCCTCACTAAACCTTTTTTGAAGAAGGTAGAGGCTCCCCAATCGGAGCTGCCCCTCAAACTGGATCTCCTCGTTAGGGAAAGTATTGATCAAATCTTTTAAGATCTTCTCCGCCTGATCCATCCTCCCCAGACCCTGATAGGCCTCTTCCATCCCTAAATAGACTCTCTTCATTAACGGGTGCTGGGGGTTACTCTTCATAATCCACTCAAACCGCTCAAGGGATTTCAAGAATTGGTTGAGACGGAGGTAAAGCTCTCCAAGTTCCGCATAAGCCTCCATGAGAAGGTGGCCCTTGGGATAATTGCGG
This sequence comes from Deltaproteobacteria bacterium, assembly GCA_037441725.1. Classification (GTDB taxonomy): domain Bacteria; phylum Desulfobacterota; class BSN033; order BSN033; family UBA1163; genus JBBIRT01. Next base: position 7,738 of record JBBIRT010000045.1, read on the forward strand.
ATCACCTTCTCCATCTCCTCAATGGCCTCAGGCCATTTCTTTTCTTGAATCATCAGCTGAGCAATTCGAAACTGGGCCTCTTCTGCCCATTCACTGGTGGGGTACAGTTTGACCAACTCCCGATAAGTTTTTATCGCCCTCTCATTCATTCGTCCTTGGTAATAATAATCTCCAAGGTGCATCAACACCTGACTGGCCATGGAATGTTGAGGATAAAGTTTTATAAAGGCCTCCACTCTTGAAATGAAAGAATCATATTTCTTCTCCTGAAAGGAACAGAGGAGGATTCCATATTCGGCCTCAGGGGCCTCTTTTGACTTGGGATAGACCTTTAGCACTTGAGAGTAAGCCTGGATGGCCTGAGTATACCGTTTAAGATTATAATAACCATCCCCTATCTTTAAAAGGGCTGAAGGGACCAGAGAACTCTCTGGGTACTTTTGGAGGAGTCTTTGGAATACTTCAATGGCCTGAGTAAAATCCTTCTTCCGAAAATAAGACCATCCGATCCAGTAATAGGATTCATCACTATAATGCCCTTTTGGGTTCAATTCCAAAAGGGTTTGAAACTGCTTAATTGCCTCATCAAACCTCTCCTCTCGATAGGCTATCCAACCAAGGAGATAGTAGGCTTTCTCTTTCTCTCTGTCCCCATTGGTCATAGAGACCAAACGGATTAAATAATTCTTTGCTTTCTGATAATCATTCTCGTTTAAGTAACACTCCCCGACCCTTAGGAAAATGGAAGGAAGATCCTGATATTGGGGAAATTCATTAATGATCCTTAAAAAATATTGATTGGCCTCTTTCCATTCACGTCTTTGGAAATGGTACCACCCCAAACCATTCAGTCCTTTTGGATACCAGGAGGGATCTCCCTGGAGCTGTTGAATGTATTCCGTCCCCCTTTGCGGATCCTTGATTAAGAGCGAGGCCTCAATCAACCAATAGAGAATCTCATTCTTCTCCTCCACCTCAGGAAAATCACTAAGGAGCTTCTCCCAATATTGAATGGCCTTCTCATAATTTTTTAGATGAAACTGAGAGTATCCCAATCTGGAGAAGATAAAGGGGTCAAGCCTCGCCCTCTTCTTATTTTCAAGGGACATATGGTAATAATTCGTAGCTCCCTGATAATCTTTTTGATTGAAAAGGCTTTCCCCAATCATAAAATAGACCCATTCGTGGAGTTCGCTCTCAGGATAGGCCATGAGGAATTGACGAAACGTAGTCACGGCATTGGAATACTCTTTTTTATTAAAGTAATACTGTCCGATATCAAAAAGGCATTGCTCCGCCCATGGGGACGAAAGAAAATGAGAAAGAAACCTCTGGTAAAGATAAATGGCCTTTTCCACCTCTTCATTTCCCAAATAGGTCTTTATAACTCCCCAAAAGATGGGATCGGAAAGGGGGGTACCCGGGTAAGTGATCAGGATCTTTTCAAAAACCTTTCTTGCTTCAAAATATTGGCCAAGGGAGAGATAACTCCAAGCTAAGGCGTAACCAGCACTCTCTTCTAAAGGATGTTTGGGGAATCTTCTCATGAAACCCTTAAACTGATCAACAGCCTCCTTGAATCTTTTAAGTCTAAAATAACTCACGCCAATCAAATATTCTGCTTCAGCTCTCCACTTGCCATCAGGATGTTTCTGGACAAGCGTCTTCATCTCCTGCAGGGTTTCAGCATATCGACCAAGTTGATAGAGACAGTAACCTGACCAAAAAAGGGAGGATTCCGCGATGACGTGTTCAGGATTCTTCTCGTGGGCTCGATGGAAAAAACCGGTTCCCTCTTCATAGGCTCCTGACTTCAGCTTAATCCACCCACACGAATATAAGGCATAAGGGAAGAACTCATTTTCAGGATATTTCTCAACCACGGTACGGAAGTGAACGAAGGCTTCCTCATCCTTTCCCAAATGATATTTGGCCTCTCCAATCCAGTAGAGGGCCGATCCAATCCAAGGGCTTTTGGGGTATTTGCTAATCAACTTGCGAAAGGCATGGACAGCCTCCTCAAATTCTCCTTTGAAATAGCGGTATTTTCCCTGTTCATAGAGGGCCTTATCCCCCACAAAGACCTTTGCCACCCCCACCATGAATCGGCTGGAATAGGCACAACCAGGCTGAGCAGGAGGAGGGCTCATTCTTTTCATCGGCCCTATAGAGCCTTCCCTCAAATCGAAAGATTCCACTTGGGGCTCCTCCTTTATCCCTTGGGCCACGACCATTGGAATGGGAACTTCTCTCTTCTCTATCCATTTTGTCTCTTCTTTACCCACAAAAGTCACCTCAGAGGGGCCAGAAGGATTTCGATATTGACCTTGAGTCTGAAGAATAGGAAAAGAAAGGGTAATGGATATGATGAGAGAAAGACTAAAAATCCTGATGAAGATATTTCCCATGATCAACCCTTTCGTTAAAAAGTATCAAATATATAGAAAAAATGTCAAGGATTGACAGGATTTTTATAACTATGGTAGTCTTTGAATGGGTCCTGACAGGGGGGAAAGTCATAAACCACTCTTCATTTCAATGAGAATGAGAAAGTTAAAATTCTACATCCTAACCTCAATGATTCTTTCAATGATCCTCATACAATGTACGAATGGAAAGAAGACCTCCGAATTAAACCCGAAAGGAAATTTCAAGACCATGCGTGACAAGATGGTGGAAACCCAAATTAAAGCGAGAGGAGTTAAAGATCCACGTGTTCTATCAGCGATGTCTAAAGTAGAGCGTCATCGATTTGTTCCTGAGGAATATGTAAACTCAGCCTATTCTGATCAGCCCTTACCCATCGGAGAAGGCCAAACCATCTCTCAACCCTATATTGTAGCGTTAATGACAGAACTATTGGAATTGAAAGGGGAGGAAAGGGTCTTAGAGATTGGGACTGGATCGGGCTATCAAGCCGCCATCTTGGCAGAACTGGTCAAAGAGGTCTATTCAATCGAAATCATTGAATCCCTTGCTAACTCAGCAAAAAAGAAGCTTATTGAATTGGGATATAAGAATGTTTATGTTAAAGCTGGAGACGGATATTTAGGATGGCCTGAGGTGGCCCCTTTTGATGCAATCATTGTCACGGCTGCACCCGACCATATCCCAAATCCCCTGCTCGAACAATTAAAAGAGGGAGGACGGATGGTCATCCCAGTTGGAACATTTGCACAAGAGTTAAAGAAAATTGTTAAAAGGTCTGGTAAGATCGAGACGACCGATGTCATCCCTGTCGTCTTTGTCCCAATGACTGGCGAAGGGGTTAAAGGAAAGAGATATTGACCTTCCTCCTTCTAAATCCGAGTGGGATAAAATCTTCTTTCTCTTTCTCCTCAATCTTTTTAAGACCCAGGGCAATGAGGATCTCCCTTTTTTCTTTATCCCGTTTCGTTCGTTTTCGGTATCGCTTGAACCCCAACCTTTCTCTCATCTCGAGAAATTCAATGGGGGAGATCTCTTCAAATGTTTTTGTTCTAACCCTCATTTTTATTGCCTGCTTTTTGTCTGGGTATTCATCACTTTTAATAATCAAATCAACTCTTTTTCATCACGACAAGGATTCTCTCCTATTGCTTACTTCTTCTCCCCCCTCCTTCTCCTCCAATAGTCTAACCTCTTCTTAATCTCCTTTTCAAAACCCTGTTCAGTGGGTTGGTAGTAAATCTTCCCTTTAAGGTTTTCTGGAAGATACTCTTCTTCAACAAAATGATCAGGGTAATCATGGGGATATTTGTAATCTTTCCCGTAACCTAAATCCTTCATCAGTGTGGTCACAGGATTTCGAATATGGAATGGAACAGGCATGTTTTCAAGCTCCCGAATATCCCTCTGAACCCTCTGGTAAGCGGTATAAAGGCTGTTTGACTTTGGGGCTGTTGCCAGATAGACAGCCGCTTGTGCAAGAGCCAGATTCCCTTCGGGAAGGCCGATAAAATGGAAGGCCTCCATGGCCGCAACCGCTACCTGCAAGGCCTGGGGATCTGCCATTCCCACGTCTTCGGATGCAAACCGAATCATCCTTCTTGCAATATAGAGAGGATCTTCTCCTGCTTCGATCATTCTCCCAAGCCAGTAAAGGGCTGCGTCAGGATCGCTCCCTCTCAGGCTTTTATGGAGTGCTGAGATGAGGTTATAATGCTCCTCCCCGGATTTATCGTAAAGGAAGGCCTTTCTCTGAAGAACCTCCTCCAGCTCACTTTTCCGAATGTGGCGAACAGCCTCTTGATCTGGAGGAGTGGTGAGAACAACCATTTCCAGCGTATTCAGTGCGATTCTCGCATCGCCATTGGCAATTCGACAGATCCCTTTGAATACCTCTGGTTCAACCACCACAGGATATTGACCTAATCCCCTCTCTTTATCCTTCAATGCCCTTTGAAGAATTAACTCAATCTCCTCTTCTGTGAGGGAATGAAGGGTAAAGACCTTTGTACGGGAAAGCAACGGGGAGATCACTTCAAAGGAGGGATTTTCCGTCGTTGCACCAATGAGGATGATGGTCCCTCTTTCAACATGGGGAAGAAAGGCATCCTGTTGGGCCTTGTTAAATCGGTGGATCTCATCAACAAAGAGGATGGTGCGCCTTTTATGATACTTCCATTCCTCATTCGCCTCTGAGATCACCTCCTTAATCTCTTTCACTCCAGAAAGCACTGCACTAAAAGCAAGAAATTGGGCTCCCGTGGTGGAGGCGATGATCATGGCTAAAGTGGTCTTTCCGGATCCAGGAGGTCCCCATAAAATCATAGAGGGGAGATGATCTGATTCGATGGCTTGTCGGAGAATCTTTCCTTGACCCAAGAGATGCTCCTGACCTACAAATTCATCTAAGGTCCTGGGTCTCATTCGATCGGCCAGAGGAGCCTCTCTCTGAAGTAAATCTCTCCCTTTTTTCTCAAAAAGATTATTTTGCTTCTTCAACTCTTTCTCTTTTATTTCAGATGGAGATCCTTATGCTCGATGCCCCAAGCTCTATGCGTCTTTTTGTATTTCCTTTATCGTTTGAAGCATCTCTTCATGAATCAATCCATTGGAAGCAAGAATCTCGTTGGCATAGATACTAAAGGGTTTCCCTTGAAAATCAGTAACCTTCCCTCCTGCCTCTGTAATCATCAAACTTGCTGCAGCGACATCCCAAGGATGAAGCTTAAATTCCCAAAACCCGTCAAAACGCCCTGCAGCTAAATAAGAAAGATCGATGGCGGCCGAACCTGGCCTGCGAACAGCAAAACTCTTCTTAATGAACTGACGAAAATAACGGAGATAGAAGTCTGCATATTCCTGCACATCGTAGGGAAACCCTGTGCAGAGAAGCGATTTATTGAGTCGATCATTTTTTGAAACAGAGAGCCGTTCTCCATTGAGAAAGGCACCTTTTCCTTTTTCTGCATAGAAGAGCTCATTAAGGGTGGGGACATAAACCACCCCAAGCTGAACCTCTCCTTCGATTTCAAGTCCAATCGAGACACAGAAACAGGGAAAACCATGAAAAAAATTGGTTGTCCCATCGATGGGATCAATAATCCATTTCCAAGAAGACCCTTTCCCCTGATAGGGTGATTCTTCTGTTAAAATATCATGGTCTGGAAAAGCCTTTAAGATCATTCCCACAATCTTTTGTTCACAAAGTCGATCCACAGCCGTTACGGGGTTGAATTCCCCTTTATACTCCACAGAATGGGAATGGCCAAAATGGGCAATCTGGATTCGACCTGCCTCTTTTGCAGCCGCAATAGCCAACTGGAGATACCGATCCTCTCTCTTCATCATTTGACAATCCTCTTAAAAAAACTATATGATAACTGAAAATTGATGTCAACCAATGGCAAGGGCGAGCCTTTTTAAAAAGGTTCATCTGGGGGGCATAAAATGAAATTTGAAACCTATGGAAACTGTTTTGTTTGTGGAGAAAAGAATCCAAACGGATTACGATTAACTTTCGAAATTGACAAGAATCAACAAACCTTAAAAACCATTTTTATCGCCAGTCCAACTTATCAGGGCTGGGACGGCCTTGTCCATGGAGGAATCATCAGTACTTTGTTAGACGAAGCCATGGCAAAATTGGTCTATGAATTAGGGTATCAAGCCGTCACTGCCTCGCTGGAGGTCAAATTTAAAAAACCAGCCCCAATTCTTAAAGCCTTAAACATCTTTGGAGAAATCACTGAGGTCAATAAAAGGTTGATTCGAGCAAAGGCTCATATCACCAACGAAGAGGGAACGATCCTTGCGACCGGAACCTCCACCTTTATCCATTTAAATCGAAAGGGAACCCTTGGGTAGGATTAAAAAGGTTAAAGATCCTTTTTTAAAAAGGCCTTAAAAAAATTAAGGCCCAGGATCTTTTTTTGATCCTGCTTTGAAAGCCCAGAATCTTCAAGTTCTCTAAAATAACGCTTTGGAGAGATGAGTGGGAAGTCTGATCCAAATAAGATTCTTTCCACCCCCACAATCTGTCTGACAATGGTATAAATTTTCTTAGAATAAAGGAAAGGGGAAGCGGCTGTGTCATAATAGACATTGCCCATGGTCCTTGCTACCTCTGGCATCAACTCGTAAAAAGGTAGCCCCCCTCCCCAATGGCCTAAGATGATTGGAAGCTTTGGATAAGAAAGGATCAATTCATAGAAACGTTCCAGAGGGGTCTTTCCTTTTCCTGGATAGTAATGGCCAACCGTCTCATTGGTATGGAGAAGGAGGGGAATTCCTTTTTTCTCCATCTGGCTGAGGAGAGGTTTAATGGTGAGGAGATTGTTGGAGGTCATGGCCTCATGGTAAAAGGCGATCTCCCCTACTCCCCTGGCCCCACCCTTGATGGCCCGATCTAACTCTTTCCATGACCAATCAGGATTTGAAAATGGAAGGGCGACATAGACCATTAAGCGTTTGGGAAACTTTGAAGCAGACTCTAAGAGATATTGATTATGGAAAGCACAAAGATCAGGGTCATTCCAGGAGAAACCACAAACAACAGACCATTCGATCCCTGCCTCATCCATGGAGGCAATCAAATCCTCCGCCTCCATCATCTTTGCTTTCGATTGGCTATAAAGGGATGAAAATCCCTCATCCCTTCTAAGGAAAGTCTGCCGATCTTCTATCATCCTCTTTGGGAAGATATGGGTATGACAGTCAATGATCATGAGAGGTTCTTTAGGGCTTACCTTTTGTAAAACCGTAATGGCCAATGCATCTCCCAAGGGTCCAATATTCATGAGCTCCTGGGCAGTAGACTAACGGAAGGGCCTTGGAGATATCGATTCGACCTTTCTCCTTTTGAACCTCCTCCATAATATGAAGAACCACGACTTCACCCAGGAAGAGATCGTGGCTTCCCAAGGAGACAACCTCTTTGACCTTACATTCCAGCTGAACAGGACACTCGTCAATCAAGGGGGGGATCACCTTCTCACTGGGTATGGGTTTCCACTGCATGGAGTCAAATTTATTCACCTCTCTGCCTGAAAGCACACCGCAGGCATCCACCTTCCTGACCATTTCCTCTGTGGGGATATTGACAACAAATTCTCCGGATCGCTTCACACAGGCATGGGAATATCTCTGGGGTCGGATGGAGATGCCAATCATGGGAGGTTCTGAATTGACCACTCCTGTCCATGCCAGGGTGATGATATTGGGTTGACCCATCTCATCCACACAGGTGACCAGGACCACGGGCGTTGGAAAAAGCATTGGGGTAGGAGAAAGACTCTTTCGACCCATCTTATCCTCCCTTCTTTTGCAAGCATCCTCCTATTGAAAAAAACTGACGTCCCCCTTCCCTTTACGAATCACCTTGGGGAAATCATCTGTAAGATCGATGATGCTTGAATGTTCAGCAACAATCACTCCCCCATCAATGATAAGATCTAACTGTTTTCCAAAACGTTCTTCAATCTCGGCTGGATCGTTATAAAGTCCCTCATCAGGTTTGTAAACACTTGTACTGATGATGGGGTGCCCTAATTCTTTGACCAAGGCCAAACATATCTTATTATCAGGGATCCGAATTCCAACTGTATTCTGTTTGGTCATGGCTATTTTGGGAACCAATTTGGTTGCCTTTAAAATAAAGGTATAGGCTCCTGGGAGCAGCCGTTTCATCATTTTATAGGCATAATTGGAGACATAAGCATACCGGCTGATGTCTTTTAAATCGGCGCATATAAAACTTAAAGGTTTTTTTCCTTCGATCTTCTTTAACTGACGGATCTTCCCAATCGCCTCTGGGTTGAAAAGGTCGCATCCCACCCCGTAAATCGTATCGGTAGGATAACCAATCAACCCTCCTTCCCTGATGACTTCTACAACCCTACGAATCAATCTCAATTGTGGATTTTTAGGATTGATGGTGAGGATCATCTCTCTCTCCTTTAAAGAAATCAACTCTCTCTTTCTAACTCTTTGATGCGGACCCCCTTGAGAAATCGTTTGGTATAATAGGGGGTATTGAGTGAATCTATTTTAACTTCTCGCCTGTGGTACGAGGCATGGACGAATTGATTATCCCCAATATAGATTCCAACGTGGGCTCCATTCTTCCCCCGTCTAAAAAAGACTAAATCCCCTTCCTCTAATTGATCCTTATCAACCTTTTTCCCGATCCAAAACTGCTCCCGAGTCGTCCTGGGAAGCTGAATATTAAAGATTTCATAGATCTTCTTGACGAAGGCAGAACAATCGATCCCCCTTAGCGTTGATCCACCCAATTTATATGGAACCCCTAAAAAGGTCTTTACCACTCTTATAAAAAGGCTTCTCTCCTCTAAGCTTTTCCATTTTCCTAATGGAGCGGAGGGGGTGTCTTCTCCCTTTTCTCCAGTCCTCTGTAAATCTAAAATACTTTCATCCTCATCCTTGAATTCTTCGTATTCCTCTTGCACCCATTGGTTTTCATCTTTAGGAAGAAAGAGGATCTGTCCTACCTTTAAATGAGAGGATGGGAGATGATTCATCTCTTTTATCTCATCCATTGAAAGACCAACCTTTTTTGAGATAAGGGAAAGGGTATCTCCCCTCTTAACCACATAGGTGTTCATTCGGTTGATAGGTCTATTGGCGTTCTTCGTTGGAATGACTTTATCAGCTCTGTTTAAGGATCTTTGGGAGATGTTCTCACTCTCATCTAAATTTTGTGATGGGATCGTGATGATCTGGTTTGGTTTTAACTTCGTATCCTTTAATGCATTGGTGTTGATCAACTCCTTTAGACTGACATGAAACGCTTTCGAAATCCTATATAGTGTATCCCCAGGTTTCACCGTATATTGAACATCTGCCCATCCATTCTGGTTAAAACCGATAGCGAAGAATAGGATGATCATCCCGATTATGGAATATTGATTGGATTTGACCATGAAGCCCTCCTCCCCCCTTTGAAAGATAATCCTCCATTTCTTCATCCTTTAAAAAGGCTAATAATCATTTTTATATATACAAAAATTGATTTCCAAAGTCAAAAATTTTATCCATGAACTTATTTGATAAAATTCCAGCAATGAGACGTGTCCTCCGACATTTGAAAATATTTGTTTTTTATTTTATAGGTATCTATAAGTCAAGTAAAGTCTGTCCCATCTGGAAAACAAAGGAGGTGATGGCCGGATGAAAAAGGGACTACCTGTTTTACTGTCGTTGTTCTTGATTGGGGTATTTCTCACGCTCCTGGTAGGATGTGGAGCAGATATTAAGGCCGAAAATGAGAAATTGAAAGCTGAGAACACCAACCTCAAATCGGACAACGACAAATTGAAGTTGGAAATACAGAAGTTAAAGGAGGAAATTCAAAAAGCAGCTGAGAAGGACGCCACCATCAGCTCGCTCACCGCAGAAAATGAGGCTCTAAAAAAACAGGTTGAGGATCTCAAGACCCAGTTGGCCAAAAAGAAAAGATAATCACCAATCTTTGATAGGATCAAAAAGGGAAGACCTTAAAAGAGGTCTTCCCTTTTTGATTGGTTCGATCCGCGAATGAAAAAACGAAAATATTCAAAGAAAAGAAGGAAGAGGGGAATCATCTTCTATGTCATTTATCCTCTTGTCCTCTTCGCCTCTTTAATGATCCTATCTGGAGCCCTACTCTTTTTCTATTACTCTCATCACCTACCAGACTTTTCGACCTTAAAAGAAAGACCTTTTAATGCTTACTCAATTGTCTATTCAGAAGAGGATGAAGTGGTTGGGAAATTTTTAATGGATAATAGAATCCCTCTTCCCTATGAAAAAATCCCCAAACAACTCATCCATGCCTTCCTTGCAGCAGAGGACGCAGAATTTTTCCAGCATAAAGGGATTGATTATAAAGGAATCCTACGGGCCATGATCCGAAATCTCATGGCTGGAAGAATTGTCCAGGGAGGGAGTACGATCACTCAGCAGGTCACAAAAACCTTCTTCCTTACCCCAAAGCGAAGCTTGCTCAGAAAATTGAAGGAGATTGCTTATGCCTTTGGGCTCGAGAGGGATTTTACAAAAGAGGAAATTCTTTCCCTTTATCTCAATAATATTTACTTAGGCAATGGGGCTTATGGGATCGAAGCGGCTGCAGAAAGCTACTTCAATAAGCGTATAGAACAACTCAACTTAGCAGAGATGGCCATGATCGCTGGTTCAGTGAAGGCCCCAAGTCGTTATTCGCCAATTAACAACCTAAAAAGAGCCAAAGAACGACAGGCCTATGTTCTCAACAGAATGAGTGAATTGGGTTTCATTTCAAATCAAGAGAAAGAAAAAGCTTTCAAAACCCAATTAAAAATTCAGCCCAAGGGAAGTGCTTATTTCAGCAAGGCCCCCTATTTTACGGAATTCATCCGGCAATTAGTGGAAAGGAAATACGGGAAAGAGAAACTTTATCAGGAAGGGCTCCGAATCTATACCACCCTTAATCTCTCCCTCCAGATGGCTGCTCAGAAATCAGTGGAAATGGGTTTAAGAGAGATTGATAAACGGCAGGGGTTCAGGGGACCTCTCCGCTCCTTATCCCCAAAGGAGGTCAAAGAATTACTCGATAAGAAGAAAGGCCCCATAACCCCTCTCTCCCTCAATGAAGTTTATGAGGGGGTGATCCTTTCCAATGACCGTTCAAAAAAGATGTATACCGTCTGGATAGAAGATCGAAAAGGAATCCTCCCATACTCAGAGATGTCCTGGGCCTTGAATATTAAACCCTCCCCCAAGTATAAACCACAAAATGTAAAAACCCCTGGAGACCTCCTCCATCCTGGAGATGTCATCTCTGTCCGGGTGAAATCCTCTTCTCAGAAAGAACAGCCTCCTCTCCTCACTCTGGAGCAAGAACCTCTTGTTCAGGGCGCATTACTCTGTCTTCATCCAAAGACAGGTTATGTGCTGGCCATGGTGGGAGGTCGTGATTTCAGCGAAAGTCAATTCAATCGAACGATCTTCTCTCGAAGGCAGCCTGGGTCAGCTTTTAAACCCTTCATCTATGCAGCAGCCTTAGAAAAGGGTTATACTCCTTCTACGATTTTAATGGATTCTCCTGTGGAATATTCTGATCCGGATGGAGGCACCTATTGGGCTCCTAAGAATTATGATAAGAATTTTATGGGCCCAATCACATTTCGAAATGCTTTAGCCCATTCCAGGAATGTGGTGACAGTCAAAATCCTTGAAGATATCGGAGTCGGTTATGCCCTCCAATTTATTAAAAGATTAGGAATTGAATCTCCGGTCCAGAGAAACCTCTCCATCGCCTTAGGCACCTCAGGGATCTCCATGTTGGAATTAACCTCTGCCTTCGCCATCTTTGCCAATGGGGGCGAGAAGATCAAACCTATTTTTATCAAAAAGATCGCCACCATGAAAGGGGAGGTCCTTGAAGAAAATCTTCCATATATGGAGATGGAAGAGGAAGAGGGAACAGAAGAAGGGACTGACCTCTCGACTCCGGATTCAGGCCAACAGGTGATCTCTCCCCAACATGCCTTTATCATGACCCACCTTCTTGAGGGGGTGGTTCAGCATGGGACTGGCCAGAGGGCAAAGATTCTTGGAAGACCAATCGCCGGGAAGACTGGAACGTCAAGTGACTATTCTGACGCATGGTTTATTGGCTATACGCCCTCCCTCCTTACAGGGGTTTGGGTAGGGTTTGATGATAAAACCTCCTTAGGGAAGAATGAGACAGGTGCTCGAGCAGCCCTCCCTATCTGGATTTCTTTTATGGAGGTAGCCTTAAGAAATACCCCTATTGAAACGTTCACCCCTCCTCAAGGGATTTCACTCATCAAAGTAAATATCGAAACAGGACTTCCCAGTGATGGAGAGGGTCCGGAGACGATCTTAGAGGCCTTTATGGATTCTAATTCACTTCAAACACCTACGGAAAAATCAAATGATTAAAAAATCTATCAACCCTTTTAGATCTTTTATTTGTAAAAACCCCTTTTAAAAGGAGAAACGATGGAGGATGAGGAAGTAAAACAGATACTGGATCAAAGCAAAACTATTGCGGTGGTCGGGATCTCTCCAAAAGAAGACCGACCAAGTTATGTCGTTGCGTCCTATCTCAAAAAGAAAGGATATCAGATTATTCCAGTCCGACCCGGGGGAGAAGATATTCTGGGAGAAAAGACTTACCCGACCCTTTTAGAAATTCCCGACGAAATTAGGTTGGATGTGGTAGATATCTTTCGAAAATCTGAAAAGGTATTGCCCATTGTGGAGGAGGCAATTCAGCGAAAAACAAAGGTCATATGGATGCAGGAGGGTGTGATGAACGAAGAGGCTAAGGAAAAAGCTGAAAAGGCTGGCATAAAGGTGATTATGGATCGATGTATTAAAAAAGAACATCAACGTCTCATGTAATCTAACTCCCCAAGATCGTTCTTCGTCCATTATATCTTTCGGTATCATACTGGGTATGGACATCCACCAAATTCAGTTTACCAATAGCCTCTTTTAATGGAACCGAGGTGATTCTCCCATTTTGATAGCTTACCATCTTCCCAAAATCTTCCTTTACGATAAGGTCAACAGCGGCAATCCCAAAATATCTTCCCATCCTCCTATCGTAGGCGCAAGGGGTTCCTCCACGCTGTAAATGGCTAAGCGTAATGCTTCGGGTCTCAATCTTTGTGGCCTGAGAAATCTCCTTGGCTAAATACTCTCCAATCCCCCCTAACGTCTTATGACCAAAGCTATCCACTCCTTCCTCTTTGGTGATGATTGAAGCCCCTGCAGGTTTTGCACCTTCAGCCACGACAATGATATCATAACGAGCTCCCTTCTTTCTCCCTTCAAAAACTAATTCATTGACCCTTTGAAGATCAAAATCGAATTCAGGAATGAGGATGAGATAGGCACCACTCGATTCTCCCCCTTCGAGGGCCAACCAGCCGGCATGCCTTCCCATGGTCTCTACAACAAATATTCTCCGGTGAGACCCTGCCGTGGTTCGGAGGCGATCGATCTCCTCTGTAATCACATTTACTGCGGTCTCAAACCCCAAGGTATAATCTGTGCCTGAAAGATCTTTATCAATCGTCTTGGGAATACCCACCACCTTTACCCCTTCTAAATAAAGTTTATGAGCCACCCCAAGGGTATCCTCTCCCCCGATGGCAATGAGGTAATCAAGATGATACCGATCAATATTTTCAAGCACCACTTTAGATTGATCCTTCTTTGGATCATAAGGATTGGTCCTGGAAGTCCCAAGATTTGTTCCCCCATATCGATCCCAAGTCCTCACCATCTCCTCAGTGAGGGAATAAATCCTAAGTTGAGGATCCTTGTCATCTCCTTCTGGTAAGACTAAACCCTTCCAACCATCTCGAATTCCCAGGACTTCATACTGGATCTTTCTGCTTCTCTGAAGTCGGTCATCTAATGCTGTCTTAACGACCCATTTGATCGCTGAATTCAATCCGGCACAATCTCCCCCTCCTGTGAGTACTCCGATTCTTCTCTTTTAAATCGCTCCCTCCCTTAAAGGCATGAGGTTTAACCTTTCTAAATCAACCCTTAACCATTATCCTCTAACCTTTTACAAAAGGTAACCCGATCATTTCCTGGTTGATAATAATCCGGAACTCTTGCCACCTCTCGAAATCCATTCTTTAGATAAAATCTTCTTGTCTTTTCAAATTGAGGGATGGTAGATGTATCGGCAAGAATCATCCGACCCTTTACCTCTTTGATCAATGCCTCTAAGAAAATTAAAAGTCTTGAACCAATCCTCTGGTGTTGAAAATCAGGATCCACCACAATCCAGTAGAGATCAAAGGTGCCTTGAGTCATCGGAACCGGTCCATAACAGATATAACCCATGGGTTGATCTTGATCATCGACCATACAATGAATCCTATAATCTTTTTGGTCCTGATCCTTTAATACGATGTCGATCAATTCCATTGCTACCCCTATCTCTTCCGAGGTGAAGACTTGAGACTTGATTAACATAGAGAGTAACTTTGCTCGATCCTTATTGACTAATGGACGAATTTCCATAAGCTCACTTTCATTCATCCTTCTATTGAATTTACCTTCCCTTCTCAACCACTTTGATCAGTGTATTTTCAGGAATCTTCTCATTTAGATATCTTCCATTGAGCAAAGCCATCTCTTGAAGTCTTTCATTCTCGAGGCCGAGGGATCGAAGAATATTTTCCAGGGTATCTGAATTTCTTGTAGAATGGATACGAAGACGGTCTGGTTTCACCTGGATCTTTCTAAGGTCATTTAGTTCCTTAAATTGACGCATGGTATGGTCAAACATGGGGCCGTACTTTTGGAAAAGGTTAATCGTGGTGAGTCCATGAAACATGAAAACGTTCTTTCCCTTCTCCATAAAATAAGAGAGCAATCGGTAGGCTGCCCTTTGCGTATAAATCTCTGAGATGACCCTTTGTGAAAAAAGATGATTGACCTGAATCGTCTCAGATCGAATCAAAACAGCCCCTGTCCGCTTGATAAATTCCTTGGCTAACTCCTTAGAGGATGATCCAGATGTGACCATAAGGATCATCATGGCCTTTTCTTCCTCATCAACCATTTGGATTTGGGATGGCCTATGGTGAATCCTCCATCTCAGGGGGATAGGGAACTGAAATCTTTGATCAGGATGGTAGAAGACATGGTCCTCAATATAACCTTGCCTTGGATCCTCTCCGAAGACAAGACCCTCTATCTGTTTAAGATAGAAGTCTCTATTGATTTTTAAAATCCTTGTTCCGAGTTTCTGTTGCCACTCCTTTGCCCTCTTCCTAATGGCCTCAACCCGATTCTCTGGGCTCGGATGGGTTGTAAACCAGCTCGGGAGTCCACTTTGATCTAATCCGGGGTTCATCCGTTCCAGGGTCTCAAAAAAATTGGCCATATAGGTGGCATCGTAGCCTAACTTGCTTGAGTATTCGACCCCTAAATCGTCAGCCTCTCTCTCATGATCTCTACTGAATCTTAGAAATAGAAGGCCGACCCCCAACTGAGCCAATCCTGATAACATGGGGATGTCTTGAATAAAGAGTTCACCAATTCCCAATCCTAATTGGGCAAGCTGAGCTTGGCTATACTGCTTTGCAGTGTGTCGGGCGGTGATATGACCAATTTCATGCCCGATTAAACCTGCAAGTTCTGCTTCACTGTTG